>JAAZNR010000303.1 GCA_012798155.1 Thermogutta sp.
AAAGGACGACGAAAAGAAACAGGAGAAAAAAGAAAAATCTGTGGAGGACGTGCTGCAAGACGTAGATTCCCTGTTGAAGTAGATTCGCTGTTAACTGGACTTTTGCAAACTGCTCCCCTCTCTCTCTGGGAGAGGGGCAGCGGGTGAGGGCTTGGTGAAGTTGGGCAATCACGGAAAGCCGTTTTCGCGGCTAATTGCCCTCACCATAACCCTCTTCCAAGGCGGACGAGAACTTGTCACCACAATTTGCAATTTGCAAAAGTCCAGTTAGAGCCTCCGCGTGGCGGTTTTGCCGCGCAAGCCGGCGGTCATTCGCGACAAGACTTCCACGGTGTAATCCAAGTCTTGCCGGGTCGTGTCCGGGCCGAAGCTGAACCGCAACGAACCGCGGACTTCGTCGCGACTCGCGCCGACGGCTAGCAGCGTGGGGGAAGGCTCGGGCGATCCGCTCGTGCACGCGGAGCCGATGGAACAGGCGATTCCGGCCAGGTCCAGCCCGGTGAAGAGCACCTGGTTGTCGGCTCCCGGGATGCCGACGCTGACGGTTTGGCAAACCCGCGCGGCGGACTCTCCGTGAATGCGGATATACGGGATCGCCTGCTTCAGCCGTTGTTCGAAATAACGTCGCAGGTCGGCGAGGCGTCTCGCGGTCTCTTCAAGCTCCTCACAGGAAAGTTGCAGCGCCTTCCACATACCGACGGCCAGGGCGGGGCATTCCGTGCCCGGTCGCAATCCGCCCTGTTGCTCGCCGCCGAACAAGATCGGGCTGATCGGCGTCTCCCCGCGCAGCACCAAAGCCCCAATACCCACCGGCCCCCCGAGTTTGTGCGCGGCCAAGGTCATCGCCGAAACACCCCAACTACGGAACTCCAGGGGGATTTTGCCGGCGGCCTGCACGGCGTCGGTGTGGAACGGAACGCCCATCGCTTCGCAAATGCGGCTCACATCACGAATCGGTTGAATCGTGCCCAGCTCATGATTCACGGCCATGACGCTTACCACGGCCGTTTGTGGGGAAACGGTATCCGCCGGCCAATCCGTCCGGATCAGACCGTCCGTGGTGGCGGGGATCGTGTGCAGTCGCCACCCCAAGTCCAGCAAGTGCTCCGCCGGTCGAAGGACGCTGGGGTGTTCCAGGGACGAAACGATGCACTCGCCGGGCAACCCGCCCGTTCTCGCCCAGGCCATACCGAGCACGGCGAGGTTGTTCGCTTCGGTTCCCCCGCTGGTGAAAATCAGCCGAGCCCGATCCTTGCCGGCAGTCTCCGCCCCGACAAGCGTCAAAATGCCTTCCCTGGCATCCTCCAGCAAGGCTCTCGCCGCCCGTCCGGGCTGATGCCCCGAGGCCGGGTTGCCGCCCGTCTTCCGCCACGCCTCCGTCATCGCGTCCACTACCTCGGGACGAATCGGCCGCGTTGCGTTATAGTCCAGATAGACGGATCGCATCGATCAGTATCTCGCTTGTGTTTCTTTCTTCGCGGACAGGGAGTCAACCTCGCTTTACATATCACCTGCCCAGTTGACCAAGTTCGTGGGATCTCTTCGACTTTGGTCGGCGAAACGGTAACCGGCAATCGTCACTTTCATACTAAAGATTCGAGCTTGTGAGCTAGGCTTGTAATGTCGATATGAGGGTCAGGCTTGGCGGCCGTGCACCGCGGCAGGTACATCCTTTGACATCCTTTGGGCAAGGCTTCCCCTTGCCGCGGTCCTTTTCCCAGCGTCCCTTTATTCCGCGGCGTAGTGGGTTCGCGTGCAACCCCCCGCGTGTTCTGGAACCTTGCGATGTTCGTATCATTCCGATTATCCCGATTTCCGGCGAGAAATGGGGACATGCCTGCCGTGCGGTTTCGCGGCCGATCATCCGATCGCCTGCTCTCCGGCTGTTTGACGGTTTGCACATTCCTGATGCCTGTCTTGGCGGGCGACGGGAAGGCGGCCGCCCAATCTTCGCCGGTTTGGATGATGGACTTTTCGTACTTGGGAGAACGCATCCAGGGAACGCCTTTGACTTGGTCGGAAAACACGCTTTGCGTGCTAGCCCGAGACGGTCGCCTGCTCTACCTCGACCGCGACAAGGCATCCGACTTCCGCAAGATCGCGGATCGTTTTCAGGCCCTCGACTTTGCCGGCTTCAAGGCGGCCGTGCTGCGAGAATTCGGCAACGACTTCAGCGTGACAAGCTCCACCCACTACCTCATCATCAGCCCGCAAGGCGTATCCCACGCCTGGAAGGATCGACTGGAACATCTGTTCCGCTCGGCAACGCGGTATTATTCCACGCGGGGATTTCCGCTGCGGAACCCCGACTTCTTGCTCCCCGCCGTGATCTGTCCGACATGGGAAAGCTTCCAGCGGACGGCGGCGCGGGAGGGAACGCAATTACCGCCGGGAACGCTCGGATACTACGACCGGCTGTCCAACCGCATTCTGCTTTGGGATGCGGGATCAGGCAATCCCCGGGACCGCGGCGGCATCCATGTCTTGGCCCATGAAGGGTTCCATCAATGGGCTTTCAATGTGGGCCTCCACAATCGCGTGAATCCGCCTCCGCTTTGGGTGGCGGAGGGCTTGGCCACGCTCTTCGAATCCTCCGGCGTCTTCGGGGGCGATCCCTACAGCCCCGCGAGCCGGCGCGTGCACCCCGCCCGATTGGCGACCTTCACGGCGGCTCACGCCGGGCGAGATCACGCCCAATGGTTGCGCAAGATCGTCCAGAGCGACGCCCCTTTTCGAGAAAACCCGGCCCTGGCCTACGCCGAGGCTTGGGCCGCCGCCTTCTATTTCACCGAGCGCGAGCCGGCAAAATTCGTCACTTACCTCCGCGCCGTCAACGATCGTGAGCCCTCGGCCGGAATCTCCGGACGCGATCGCGAGGCGGAATTCACAGGGGTCTTCGGCTCGGATTGGGGCAATCTGGAGACGCGAATCGGTCGGTTCCTGAGTACGTTACGGCCGTAACCGCTACCGCCAATCCTTTACAGCCGCACCCGGACCCCCTTCAACCGCTCCTTGATTGCGGGGATGTCGGCTCGGCTCGTCATATCCAGTACCGGGCGCGGCACTCGCACGACCTGAAATCGCACCCCCAGTCTGTCGATGCAATACTGTACGGCGTCGGTAATCTCATACTCGCCGCGGGGGGAAGGGGGGATTCTTCGACAGGCCTCGAAAATGGCGGGCGAAAACCGCCAGCAATTCATGCTCAGCCACAAGGGGCGCGGCAGCGCCGCCAGCGTCGTCTCATCGGGCTTCTCCAGGATCCGCACCAAGTTGCCGTCCCCGTCCGCCAATCCGACTGCGAATGCCTTGATCCTCTCCGGGGCGATGTTGCTCTCCCGCAGCATGGCTTCCTGCTCGAAAAGCGCCACCGCCGATCCCGAACGCTGTCGCAGCTCTCCCAACGCTTCCAGGGGATAGTAGTTGTCGGAGTTGACGACCAGGATATCATCGCCGTCGGCAAACGCCTCGCCGGCGGCCACGGCATCCGCGGTTCCGCGAGGCACCTCTTGTACCGCGAAATCGAGCGTAAGTCTTTGGGGCGGGCATTCTTCTTGGTAATAACGGCGAATGACGTCGTGATCGGGGGCCACAACCAGGCAGATCCGCCGGTAGCCGGCATCGGCCAAGGCGCTCAGGACGTAATCCAGAAACGGGCGGTCGATGGGGATCATGGCCTTGACGCCCGTCGCCGCAGCGCGGGCCTCCGCTTCACTGAGCGTCACGGACTGATCGTCTTTCCTCATGCGGGTGCCCAATCCTCGGGCCAGAATCAATGCCTTGTCAGTCATCGTTGCAAACATCCTTACTTGGGGCTAGGTGTCAAACCGCTGCCGGGCGGCCGGCCGGCTCGGCCAAATGGGCCGCCATTCACAGCGTGCCCTCACCGTCGTCGGCCGCATCCGTTTTTATGCCCGGAATAGGGATCGGCTCATTGCCGAAGGGTTTGTCCTCCTCAGTCGATGGTTGCGGCGAGGTCGATTGCGAGGGGCCGTCCGCCGGGATCGGCCCGATGCCGCCGTCCTCGCCTGCTGCGGTTGCACGCTGATCCGGCACCGCGGCTCTTCGCAACCGCTTGGCAACCTCGGGCGGGACGGGCATCTCCACGATATCTTTACTCGGAATGATGAACTGGAACTGCCCTCCTTCGGCTCCGACAGGATCGCCGACGAGCGTGCAGTAGAGGGTCTCGGCCTGTTCTTCGGGCAGGGTGAACACCAAAACGTCTCGCAGCGAATCCCCGGGGCCTAACCGCGAGGGTCCCGCGCTGCCTACCACCTCCACGGTCGGCCCAAAGCTGCGCAATTCCGCAATCCGCGGCCCGGTAGGCGTGAGGGAAAAGTATGCCGTCTCGGGCGAGGCTTTCCAGCCCCGATAATTGACGGCCGTTCCTTCGCCGACGTTGCTGATGGCAAGGGTGAGGACGAGTACGGGCGTGGCCGGCCAAGCGCGAGTGCCGCCTTGTCGCAACTCAGGATACCCCTGTTCGATCTTCTCGATCACGATTCGGATGTTTCCGATCTGGTGGGAGAGTTTTCGCAACGAATCCCCGAAGGCCGCCGCCGCGGCCGCGAGGTCCGAATGCTGCGCGGACCGCGCCGCGGCGCTCGTGCCGGTCCCGGCCAAAAGGCTGTCCAGGTCAGCCGTATCCAGCGGCTTCAATTGCTCCGAGGCTTGATCGCCCGTCGTGCGGCGAGGCTCATCGGCCGCGTTGGGCGAAGCACCGCCTCGGGGCCGCAAAATCACCGCCAAAAGCACAGCATTGGCGACGAGAAAAGCCGCCGCCAAGGCCTGAATGAGCTTCCGGCGACGTTTCTTTTGCAACAGCTTCTTGCGGCGAATCTCGGCCAGAGCGGCGGAGTCTTCGAAATCGGCTTCAGGCTCGACTCGCGACGCCATAGGAAGGGGAATCGGGGCGGCGTAGGCGGGCGGAGCAGCGACCGCCGGCGAGCGGGCGATCGTGGGATCGGGCGGAGTTGCCCGTCCCTCGTTCCGTACTGAGGCCGACGGGAGGGCGGCCGGCTCCGCGACGGCGAACAAACCGCGGACCTGCGCGGCGGGATGCCACGGCCCATCCGGTGACTGACCCACCATGTCCTGGGGACCGACTTGTCCTTGCTCCGCCAGGTTCTTGAGGTCCCTGCCCGTTATCGGACCCAGGACTTGCCCGGTCGAGACTAAACGGCAATACCATTCCACCGGATCGTCCCTCCGCAGTGCACCCTTGCCCAGCGATTCCGCTCGTCTTGTCCTACGATTTCATTGTAGAACGGCTTGCCGAGGTTATCAGCCGAGACTACCGGCGGTTACGAGGCCCTCGTGTTGCGAATTGCGAATGCGGCACCGTTTGGACCGACCGTTTCGGACGCCCGTTTCGGCCCAGCCATCCGTGATGCTGGAGCCGCCTGATCCGCGGCTGCCCGCCGTCGGAGCGGAGCGGAGCCCCCAGCCGGACCGTTTCGCGGCGCCTCCACCACCAGCTTACGCCGGCGGCTCATGTGCGCCGTTTATACTTCTATCAGGCGCTGCCACCGCCGGCCGGGTGGCTGGGGTCGGCCGGGTGGCTGGGGTCGGAGCGAAGCGAAGCCCCCAGCCGGACCGCTTCGCGGCGCCTCCACCACCAGCTTACGCTGGTGGCTCATGTGCGGCGTTTATGCTTCTATCAGACGGTGCTTACGCCGGCGGCTCGGGCATGCGTTATGCCATGACACGCCCCGCAAGCTATAATACGCGCCGGGACCGCCGCCGGACTCCGATTGCGCTACACC
>JAAZNR010000304.1 GCA_012798155.1 Thermogutta sp.
ACGGCGGCCTTTTGCGGGGCCGTCAAATTGGGCGGAGACGTGGCCTGGGCGGCCGCCTTGGATGCCCTCGCCGCCGCCGCCGTATGCCTTGCCTGGGACCTGCCCAACGCGAAACGGCTGCTCCACGGCCTGCGGCGGGAAAAAGGCTCTCCCCAAGCCGCCGGCGAATCGCCCGATGCCGCGCCCCCGCAGCGAATCTCCGGAACCGCGGATGCCGCCGAGGACCGCGCCTGCGATCCTACCCGATGTGCCTGCGATCCTACCCGATCTGGCCGAGATGACCTCGCACAGATATCCGAGCACGTTTCCTTGGTGCGACCTGCCCCCCTTTGGGGGTCCCTGATCCGCCACAGCATCCCCCTGGCAATCGTGGCCTGCGAGATCAACCTCATTACCAACGTGCCGCGCTACGTCGTGGAAAGCGTGTTGGGGCCGGCATCCCTGGCGATCTTCGCCTCCCTCATGCAACTGGCGGGAATGGGGATGATTTTCGTCATAGCCATGGGTCAGGCCATGAGCCCGCGCTTGGCACGCTACTATCGCCAAGGCAATCCGCGCGAATTCCTGCGCCTCTTGGGCGGCGTGACGGCCGTCAGTGCCTTACTGGGGGTCATCCCCTGGTTGACCGTGATGTCCGACTGGGGACCGCTCGTTCTGCAATGGCTGTTCCGCGAGGATATGGGCCGGCATCACGATATGGCGATTTGGATCACGGGTTCAGCGGTGATCCTGTACCTGACGGGCCCGCTGGGCCGCGCCCTGGACACCCTTTTAAGGTTCAAGACGCACGTGGCGATACGGACGGCGGCCCTGCTGCTGGTGCTGCTGTTGGTGCCGCCGATGACGCGACTGCACGGTTTGTGGGGGGCGGCCGTGGGATTCACCCTTTCCCAGGCGGTTCTCCTGCCCCTCTATTTGTTCGCCATCGCCTATGCCTGGAGGCATCGCGATCGCACGCCGAGCCTCCGCCGCAAGGGCGTTGGCCGGCGAATTGCCGAAGAGAATGTTGCCGAAACGATCAGCGGCGGCATGTCGGAGACTCGCCGCGCCGCCTGACGACGGCGTTCCCGGGACAATCGCGGCCTCGATCCGGAGAATGCGCGGCCCGGAAAACAACGAAGTTCACCGCTTTCCATTCGTTGCGGAAGAGCCTGCTGGGGCGTTACCGCCGACCGTACTTGGCGGCGAATGCCTCATCGGTGTAGCTGAGATAGAACAGACCCTCGATCAGCCCGACAATGGCGATAACCAAGGTCGAGATACCAAACGTGCACATCCCGAGAAACAGACCGATAATCAAGTAAACGACGCCTGAACCGCTTTGTCCCAAGTAGAACTTATGCGCGCCCAGCGAACCGAGGAAGATCGCCAGCAGGGAGGCGACGACACGGTTCGGCCCGGAGCTGCCGGGCACCGAGGTACCGGGTTGGCGTACGCCGCAGTGGGGACAAATCTCCGCCAAGATCGAGATCGCAGCCCCGCAGTGAAAGCAAAACTTGGTATTGCCGGGGGCCGGAACACGATCCGGCTCGATCTCGGCGAAGACATGATCGTTCAACGGAGGGGGCTGCGGTCCCGGAATCACGAGCGTCGCTCCGCAGGCCGGGCACGCCGCCTTTTTGCCCGCCGTGCCGGGAGCAACCTTGAGCTGCCTCCCGCAGGCCGTACAATTGAAGTAAATGGCATCGGCGGACATCGCCTCTCCCCTTTTTGTCGCGTTGCTGAGTCTTCGGGTTCCCGTTTTCGAGTCTATTCGCGTAGGCCCGGCCTTGCAATATCGGCCTCATGGGCGGTGCCATTCCCTTGGCATTACGCAAAGCAGCGAGGGGATCGCACGATGACATTACTATCCTTCATGAATACTATTTATCAGCCTATCAGCGAATGGAGCTGAGCCGGGTAGCGGTAGGATAGCCGGGGGGATAGCCGGGCGGCCGGAGTCGCGGGGGCGCCACTGCCGGCTTGTCCGGCAGTGCGGGGTCGGGCTGGTCGCCGCCATCGAGAAAGTCGGCCGGGTGGCTGGGGTCGGAGCGGAGCGAAGCCTCCAGCCCCATGCACTCGGCCATGACGGGGCGCGGCCCTCCGTCGCGCTGTTTCCACCACCACCAGCTTACGCTGGTGGCTCGAGTTACGCTGGTGGCTCGTGTTTCCGTGCGATTCCACCCGCCGGCTTGCACAGACGCCGGGCGGCCGGAGTCGCGGGGGTGCCACTGCCGGCTTGTCCGGCAGTGCGGGGTCGGGCCGGTCGCCGCCATCGAGAAAGTCGGCCGGGTGGCTGGGGTCGGAGCGAAGCGAAGCCCCCAGCCCTATGCACCGAGCCATGACGGGGCGCGGCCCTCCGTCGCAATGCCACGCCCTGGCGCCCTGGGCAATAGCCAACAGCCCCCTGGCGGACCTCCGCCAACCGCCTCCCCCTCTACCAGCCCGCAGATGCCCCTCTACCAGCCGACGCCTCCCCCTCTCATAGGCGACAGGCGAATCCCCTCGAAGACCCCGGCAAGCCGGGACCGACGCCAACAAGCTGGAACTTTGAATCAAAAAGGCATTCTAGGGATAATAGCCCATTTGCATAATAGAGAGATGGGTTGTCAGCCCACGCAAAAGGTCGTACTCTGAACGGTTGATTCTTCCGAATCGAAATTAAGAGGAGTTTCCGTCGTAGAACCCGTGCCGAGGCTGCGTTCGCGACGGGAAAACCGTTTCCCCCCAACAAAACGTCGGGATTTTGCGCGGATGGAACCGCAGTGCTTCCCCTCCGCCGGCTTTGCAAACCGTCTCATGTCGCGGTTGCGATACGGGGGAGGTGAACGCCGGGTCACGATCCATCCGCTCTGACGAGAAGGTCTAAATGTACCCATGAGTTGTTCCATCGGCAGATTTTTCGTCCCCCCCACCTTTGTGGACTTGCTCCGCCACCGTGCCGAACATCAACCGGACGACACGGCCTTCATCTATTTGGCCGACGGCGAGAACGAAGAGATTCGTATCACCTACCGAGAGCTGGACCGTCGCGTTCGGGCGATCGCGGCTTGGCTTGAGTCGCACGGGCTGTGCGGGGAAAGGGTCTTGCTGCTCTATCCGCCGGGGCTGGATTTCATCGCCGCGTTTTTCGGCTGTTTGTATGCGGGCGCGGTGGCCGTGCCGGTCTATCCGCCCCGCCGCAATCGTTCGCTGGAACGCATCCAGGCGATCTCCGACAATGCCCAGGCCAAGGCGGCCCTGACCACGGCCGCGGTTCGGGAGCGTGTGGACGGCGTGATCCATGACACGCCCGACCTCTTGAAACTGAACTGGCTGACCACCAGCGAGCAAGAGCCGGCGCCGCCGGATGACTGGAGGCGGCCGGACATCTCAGGCGAGACCCTGGCCTTCTTGCAGTACACCTCCGGATCGACCGGCACGCCCAAGGGGGTCATGCTGTCGCACTCCAATTTGATGCACAATTCGGCCCTGATCTGCCATGCCTTCGAGCATCGGCGGTCGGGAACCGGCGTCTATTGGTTGCCCAGCTATCACGATATGGGCCTCATCGGCGGGATTTTGCAGCCGGTGTTCGTGGGTCGGCCGAACGTCATGATGTCGCCCATGGCCTTCCTGCAAAAACCCTATCGCTGGCCGGCCGCGATCTCGAAGTATCGCGGCACGACCAGCGGCGGTCCGAACTTCGCCTTCGACCTGTGCGTCCGTTCCATCACCCCGGAGCAGCGGGAAGGTTTGGATTTGAGTTGCTGGGAAGTAGCCTTCAACGGGGCGGAGCCGGTTCGGGCCGAGACCATCGAGCGTTTCAGCGAGTATTTCGCCCCTTGCGGCTTCCGGCGCGAGGCGTTCTACCCCTGCTACGGCCTGGCCGAGGCGACCTTGATCGTGACCGGCGGGTTCGTGCGCCAGGCTCCGGTTCTGCGGCGATTCGAGGCCGAATCCGTGGCCCGGGGCACGCCGCGGCTCACGGAGGACGGCGGTCATCGCGTGCAGACCCTGGTGGGTTGCGGTACGCCCCTGCCCGACGTGGAAGTGGCCATCGTCGATCCCCAGACCCGTCGCCGGCTGGGCGAGGGCGAAGTCGGCGAGATCTGGGTCCGCGGCCCGAGCGTCGCCCAGGGCTATTGGAAGAACCCCGACGCCACGGAAGAGACCTTCGGCGGCATCCTCAGCGACTCCGGCGAGGGGCCGTTCATGCGGACGGGCGACCTGGGGTTCCTGCTGGACGGCGAGTTGTTCGTCACCGGCCGGATCAAGGATATGATCATCGTCCGCGGCGTCAACGTCTATCCGCACGACGTGGAGCGGACGGCCCAGCGGGCCGACGATCGCCTGCGTCCCAATGCGGGCGCCTGCTTCACCGTCGAGGAGGACGGCCGGGAAAGGCTCGTCTTGATCCAAGAGGTCGAGCGGCACGTCAAACAGGGATTCGACGAGATATTTTCAGCCGTGCGCCGCGCCGTTTCCCTCGAACACGAACTCCCCCTGGACGCCGTCGTGCTGATCAAACCGGGGAGCATCCCGCGGACTTCGAGCAACAAGATTCAGCGGTTCGCCTGCCGCAGAGCCTACTTGGAGGGCACGCTCTCGGTGGTGGCGGAGTGGCGGGCGGGAGCGGCCGCTCCGGCCGAGGCAACCCCGCCCGGCGGCGCGACGAGCTTGGATTCCCCCGCATCGCTCGCGGCCGCGGAATCGGCCGGGACGGGCGGCAACGGCTCCGTACGCGGCGGCATGGAATCGGCCCCCGGCGACGCAACGGGCGGTTTGCAACGGCTCCGGGAACACTTGGCAGCGGCCACGGACGACGCCTGGCAGGCCGCGGGCGGAGGACATCCCCGCGAGTCAGCCGGGGTCGCGGCCGATACAAGAACCCCCGTCGCGGCCGCCGATCGGCGGCAGATCATCGAGGCCGTGCTGGAAGAGGTCCGCCGCGTGGGAAAGGATCGCGCCGCCGGGATTACCCTGGATAGCTCCATCGCCGAGTTGGGATTGGATTCCCTGGAACGCATGGAGATTCTGGCCTCGCTGGAAGAGCGCTTCGGCGGGCGATTCCCCGAGGAGGTCCTCCCCGATTTGGAAACCGCTCGGCAGGTGGTCGAGGCCGTGGAGCGCTACCTGGGCGGGGGCGGCGTGGAAATCCGCAACCGCACCGCCTTCTTCCAACCCGGCCAGGAAATCCCGCCCGAGTGCTGGGACGTCGAACGCTTTCCCGAATATACGGCCCTGAAGGAACGCCTTCGCATCTTGGAGGAGGCCGGGCTGGGAAACCCCTTCTTTATGGTGCACGAAGGGATCACCAACGACCGCACCGTCATCGGCGGGCGAGAGTACATCAACTATTCGAGCTACAACTACCTGGGCATGTCGGGCGATCCCGTGGTGATCCGTGCGGTCCGGGAGGCCGTGGAACGCTACGGGACCAGCGTCTCCGCCAGCCGCCCGGTCTCCGGCGAAAAGGTCCTGCACGGCGAATTGGAGCGCGGGCTGGCGGAGTTCCTGGGCACCGAGGCCGCCGTGGTCTTCGTGGGCGGGCACGCCACGAACGAGACCGTGATCGGCCACCTCCTCAAGCCCGGCGACCTGATCCTGCACGACGCCCTGTCCCACAACAGCATCCTTCAGGGAGCGATCCTCTCGGGCGCGCGGCGCCGCCCCTTCCCGCACAACGACTGGCAGACCGCCGACCGCTTGCTGGAGCGGTTTCGGCACGAGTACCGCCGCGTGCTGATCGTCGTGGAAGGCGTCTACAGCATGGACGGCGACATCCCCGATCTGCCGCGATTCGTGGAGGTGAAAAAGCGGCACAAGGCCCTGCTGATGGTGGACGAGGCCCATTCCATGGGCACGATCGGCGAGACCGGCCGCGGCATCGGCGAGTATCACGCCGTGAATCGCGCCGACGTGGATGTCTGGATGGGGACCCTGAGCAAGTCGTTCGGGAGCTGCGGCGGTTTTATCGCGGGCCGCCGGGCCTTGGTGGAGTATCTCAAGTACACCGCCCCCGGCTTCGTCTTCAGCGTCGGCCTGTCGCCGCCCAATGCGGCCGCGGCCTTGGCTTCGCTCCGCCTCATGCAAAGCGAGCCGCAACGCGTGCGACGCCTGCAGGAAAACGCGGCTTTGTTCCTGCAACTAGCGCGGCAACACGGGCTGGATACCGGACTGAGCCACGATTCCCCGGTGGTCCCCGTGATCCTGGGCAATTCGCTTCACAGCATGTTGCTGTCCCTGGCTCTCTTCCGGCGGGGGATCAACGTCCAGCCGATCGTTTACCCGGCCGTGCCGGAGAGTGCCGCGCGGCTGCGCTTCTTCCTCACCGCCAAGCACAGCGAACGGCAAATCCGCGACACCATCGACGTCTTGTGCGAGGAGATGGACCGCATCGATCCGGCCTATCGCAGTTCGCGGTTGCAGCATTCTTCGGTGGAGTGAGCGACCGGCGTCTGGGGGCTGCGCTTCGCTCCGACCCCAGGCACCCGCTCCGACCCCAGGCACCCGCTTCAACCCCAGGCACCCGCGCAAATTCGAGCCGCCGGCGCAAGCCGGCGGTGGATGCCGCGCGAAGACCGGCATCTGGGGGCTGCGCTTCGCTCCGACCCCAGGCACCCGCTTCAACCCCAGGCACCCGCCGTGAATCCATCACCGACCGCTTGAACGGCGGAGCCTCACTGGGTAAAAGTACGGCTACGCCGTCGAGGCCGCGGAGGATACCGCCTTATGTCGCGATGACCGGCGTGCCGACAACCACGGTATCTTGCCGGCCGCCCTCGATCGCACACGCTCCGCGGGAGCGCATCGCGCATTTTTCGGTACCGGCGGCGAACACTCGGGAGGGAATCGACATGTTGCGAGCCGTCGTAGGGGTTGGGTTTGTGGTCGGCGTCGCGTGGCTCGGCCTGGCGTGTTCCAGCCCGGCAAGGGTTTTCGGGGGCGAATCAACGGCGCCGGCCGCGATCGTGATTCGCGGAGACGCCGACGCCGTGGAGCGGCTGGCCGCGCAAGAGGTCCGCCGCTACGTCTATCAGCGGACGCGGGTCTTGCTGCCGATCGTCAGCGAGGTCCCGCGGTCCTCCGACGTGATCCTGGTCGCCTACGCCGAGCCTGCCGTCCTGGGCGGCTTTTGGCGGGAATTGGGGCTGGAAGATTCCGCGGGGCCGTTGGCGGGCCGGCTCGCCGCCGCGGAACCCGACGGCTATCTCCTCTGGACCGTGCCCCGCGGCGAACACCAAGTTTTGGTCGTGGCGGGTCACGACGCGAGTTCGCTGCTCTATGCCGCCTATCGCACGGCCGAGAGCTACGGAGCGAGGTTCTATCTGGAGGGAGACGTCCTTCCCGACCGGCTCATCGGTTGGTCCATGCCCCAGCTCGACGAGGCCCGGCGACCCCTGTTCTCTCATCGCGGCATCCAGCCGTTTCACGACTTTCCGGAGGGGCCGGACTGGTGGAGCTTGGAGGATTATCGTGCGGTGCTGGCCCAACTTCCCAAGTTGGGGATGAACTTCATCGGGCTGCACTGCTACCCGGAGGGCGGCGTCGGACCGGAACCGCTGGTCTGGATCGGCACGGCGGAGGACATCGGCGAGGGGCCGGCGGTCCGCTTCAGCTATCCCGCCCGGCACTTTCTCACCGGCAACGTGACGGGGGCCTGGGGGTATCGCCCGTGGAAGACCTCCGACTACGTTTGGGGCGCCGATCAGATGTTCGAGGCGGACGATTTCGGCGCCGACTACATGCAAGGCTATTCCCCCTGGAATGAGGCACCGGTCGAGAAGACGAATCGACTGTTCGAGGCGATGGGCGTCACGCTGGAGGCCGCCTTCCGCTTCGCCCGGCTGCTGGGTGTGAAGTCCGTGGTCGGCACGGAGACGCCGCTGACCATACCCCGTGCCGTGCAAGAGCGGTTGCGGGCGGCGGGCAAGGATCCCGGCGACCCCGCCGTGGTCCAAGAGCTATATGAGGGGATGTTCCGCCGCATCATGCAGACGCATCCCTTGGACTATTACTGGTTCTGGACGCCCGAGGACTGGACCTGGTCGGGAACCAAGCCCGAGCAGATCGAGGCCACGTTGGCCGACCTGAACGCCGCAGCGGAGGCCGCCCGAAAAGTCGGGACCCCCTTCGGTCTGGCGACCTGCGGCTGGGTGCTCGGCCCGGTGCAGGATCGGGCCTTGTTCGACAAGGTCCTTCCCAAGGACTGGGCCGTCAGTTGCATCAATCGCCAGGTGGGCCATGAACCGGTGGAGCCGGGCTTCGCCGAGATCGAGGGCCGCCCAAAATGGGCCATTCCTTGGATGGAGGACGATCCCGCCCTCAACAGCCCGCAACTGTGGGTCGGCCGCATGCGCAAAGACGCCGCCGACGCCCTGGCCTACGGTTGCACGGGCTTGATGGGCATCCACTGGAGAACGCGGCAACTGGGGCCGAACGTCTCGGCCCTCGCCCAGGCCGCCTGGGATCAATCCGCGTGGAACCCGAATTGGGGAAAGCCGCCTCAACCCCAGGCCGCCCCGGAGGAAGGCCCGCAAGGCGGCAATTGGGCGGCGTTTCCCGGCACCGAAATCGCGGATACCGAGGAGGACGTGCTCTACCAGACCGTCCGTTACGACGTGGACGCCTATCACTTCGACGTCCCCAACGGCCGCTATCGCGTGATCCTCAAGTTTTGCGAACCGCACTATGCCGAGGCGGGAAAACGGGTCTTCGGCGTGCGAGTACAGGGGCAGCCGGTCATCGAGGGACTGGATATCTTCGCCCGGGTCGGCCGCAATCGCGCCCTGGATTGCACGTTCGACGACGTAGAGGTGACCGACGGCCGCCTGACGATCGACTTCGTGCACGAAGTCGAGTATCCCTCCGTCGCGGCGATCCGGTTGGAGGGTCCCGTCACGCGGGCGGTGAATTGCGGCGGACCCGCCTGGCAGGATTACGCCGCCGATTGGCCGGTCTCAAACACCCGTGCCGATCGCTTTTTGGCGGCGCACGACTTTTACCTGGACTGGGCGGCCGCCCAATTCGGCCCCGAAGCGGCCTACGAGATCGCCGAGATCTTTGCCGCGATCGACGGCCGGCTCCCGCGTCCCAGTAATTGGGTGGGAGGCCCCGGCGGCATTCAGCCCGATCCGCGGCCCTGGGAGCAGGTCGCCCCGGAATACGCCTTTGTCGCGGAATTGGAGGCGCTGCGGGATCGCATCGCCGGACCGGGTAACCTGGAAAGGTTCGATTACTGGTTGAATCTATTCCGCTATATGCGGGCGAACGGGCAGGTGAACTGCACGTGGGCGGCCTATAACGCCGCTTTTGCCAAGGCCAAGCAGGCTGCCGCCCCGGAAGAGCAGCGGCGGATCGCCCGCGAAGAGGCCTTGCCGCTCCGTGTGCAATTGGTCCGAGAGGCGGCCCAAACCCATCACTACCTGTCGGCGCACGTCAGCACCTACGGCGGCCTGGGAAACGTCGCCAATTGGCAGCAGCACGTCTTGCCCATGCTCCTGTACGATCCCGGTGCGGAGCTGGAGCAAATGTTGGGGGAACCGCTTCCGCCGGAAGCTCGGCCGGGAACGAACTACGATGGGCCGCCCCGGCTGATCGTGCCCACGCAGCGGACGTTGCTCACGGCGGGCGAGGCCTTCCGCCTCAAGGTGATCCTGCTAGGCTCCGTTCCGGACCGCGCCGTCCTTCGTTGGCGACCCTTGGGGGACGAAGATTTTCGCGGCGTACCCCTGGAACACGAAGCCCGCGGAGTGTATCGAGTCACGATACCGGCGGACGACCTGCCCGGCGATTTCGAGTATTACCTGGAAGCCCAGACCGGAGACGTTCGGCTCCGCTATCCGGCGGCGGCTCCCGACGTCAATCGGAGCGTGGTCGTGTTGCGGCCGTGAATCTGCGGCGGAAGATGCCTCGTCACGCATTCTTCGCGTGCCGCAAGCTCGATCGGCCGCGGGTTCCGCGGAAAAGTCGCGCCCCCTATATCATGCCCTCCGAGACAGGGTTCGCGGCGCTCACGAGGGTAACGGAGAGGACAAAAATCATGGAAGAAGGCGGCCCGCGAGGGCTGTTCATCACCGGCACCGATACGGAGGTCGGCAAGACCTACGTGGCGGCGATGATCGCGCGATCCTTGAAGCGGGCGGGCTATGCCGTGGGGGTCTACAAACCGGTCGCCAGCGGCTGCCGGACCGTGCACGGGGAAATCGTCTCCGATGACGCGCTCTTGCTTTGGGAGGCGGCGGGGCGGCCGGGCACGCTCCAAGAGGTGTGCCCCCAACGCTTTTCGGCCCCTTTGGCCCCCCACGCGGCCGCCGCCAGGGAGAACCGCCGGATCGACCGCGATCTCCTCCGCGGCGGGCTGCGGCCGTGGCTGGAGCGGTCCGATATCGTGCTGGTCGAAGGCGTAGGCGGCCTGCTCTCTCCCATCAGCGAGGAGGATTACGTGGCCGATCTGGCCCACGACTTCGGGTATCCTCTCTTGATCGTTTCCCGCAACGCCCTGGGAACCATCAACCATACGCTCATGACCTTGACCGCGGCGGCCGTTTATCGGGGAGGGCTGCAAACGGCCGGAATCGTCCTCAATGAACCGACCTCTCCCGACCCGGCGGATGTCAGCCGCGAAGACAATCCGCGCGAGATCGCCGCGCGAAGTTCGGCCCCGCTGCTGCCCGTCGTGACTTTCGGGGCGACCGACTTTTCATCGCCGGTGGACTGGTATCGAACGGCGCGGCCCGCCCGGCGCTGAGGTACGTCCGGCTTACTTCGGCCACTCGGAGAGATAGGGGCGCCGCGCGGCCGAGCCGGGAATCGGCGCCGACGGCCGGCATCGCGGGCGAGGTATAATGAAGAGGTAAAATGAAACGGGGCCTCGTCCTCTGCGGCCGTCTCCGCTCGAGCCTGACATGCGAATCGCGCCATGAGTACCGCCGGCACCATCACCCGACGCTACGAGCAGCTTCCCGATGACGATCCGCCCCTCTTGGAGTGGGATGATTGGCCGATCGTCCACGAGCCGTTCACGGCGGCGGTCTTCGTTTTGGCGCTGGCCGCGACTTCGCTGGGGGCCTGGACGGTGACCGCCCGGCTGCTATGGGTGTTCGTCGCCGACGCCCTGATCGTGCTATCATTTTTGCGGGCGCTCCTGCCCGCCACGTACCGCATGGGCCCGCAGGGCGTGGAACGCACGGTATTCGGGCGGCTGCACCGCATTCCCTGGCAAACGATCCGGGCCGTCCGCATCGGCGATCGCGGCGTCTTTCTGCTGGATACCAAGCGGTTCAGCCCGGTGGACGCCTTGCGGGCGGTTTTCGTCCCCTTCGGCCCGTACCGGGAGGCAGTCCTGGCGAGACTGGACTACTATCTGGCCCGCCGCGGCGAATCGCAATGGTAGGGTCCCAGCGGCCGGTGCCTTTTCGCGATACGATTTTCACAGCGTGACGTGAGCCGGCGGCGGAAAGCGCACCATCAACGTGAGCCGCCGGCGTAAGCCGGCGGTGGAAGCACTGCGGATACCGGCGTCTGGGGGCGTCGCTCCGCTCCGACCCCGGCCACCCACTTTTTTTGCCCAGCCGGCCGGCCGGGGAGGAATCACAGGTCCTTCAACCGCGGGTCGAGCGCGTCGCGGAGGCCGTCTCCGAGGAAATTCAGGGCGTACAGCGTGGCCGCCAGGGCCAGCCCGGGAAAGACCACCAACCACCAGTAGATGCGGATCGGCGTGATCATCTGCAAGCCTTCGTTGGCCAGCAGGCCCCAGGAAACGTCCGGCGGTTCCACCCCCAAACCGAGAAAGGACAGGAAGGCCTCGAAGAGCATCACGCGGGGGATCGTCAGCGTGAGATACACGATGACCACGCCGACGAGGTTGGGGACGATGTGGCGGAAGAGGATGCGGACGGGTCCGGCGCCCATGGCGCGGGCGGCTTCGACGTACAATTCCTGGCGGATGGAAAGCACCTGCCCGCGCACTACCCGCGCCATCGTCAGCCAATAGATGGCCCCCACCGCCAGAAAGAAGATCATGATCCGCGTGATGCCGAAACGGTCTTCCAGCGTATTCTTGACCGATTCGGCGCTCAAGATGGTGATGAGGAAGATCACGAGGAAGATGAAGGGGACGGAATAGAGGACATCCACGATCCGCATCATCAAGTCGTCGATCCATCCGCCGGCGAAGCCCGCCACGGCCCCGTAGGTGACGCCGATGACGAGGGAAACCAGCGTGGCGACCAATCCCACGGCCAAGGAGACGCGGGCCCCCCAGAAGATCCGCGACAGCAAATCCCGGCCCAGCCGATCCGTGCCGCAAATCGGGGCGAGGCACCATTCGCCAAAGACGCCGATCCTCGCCCGGAGCAAGAAGCGACTGAAAGGCCCCAATCGACCGAAGCCCTCTTGCAGCTTGGCCTCGATCTCGTCGGCCGAGAGGGACCGCAGCCGCGGGGACGGGTTCGGGCCGGCATCGTAGCGCCCCAAAAGCATCCGCTCCATCAGAGGCCGTGCCCGAGGCGGCAGCAATTGCCGTTCGGTATCCACCAGCCTGGGCGGAGCGAGGGGGAAGAACGGGGTGAGGACGGCCGCCGCGGCCAAGATCGCCAGAAAGGCGAGGGAGCCGATCGCGGCACGGTTCCGCCGTAACCGCCGCCAGGCCTCCGCGGCCGGAGAATGCCCGCCCGGCTTGGACCGGTCGGCAACGCTGGCGGTGTCCGTGGAATCCGTTTCGGTCATGTCTCGGCGATGCCCGGCCGGAAGCGGCAATCGAGTCGCCGCATCGATCTCAAGCTACGGGGGAGGCGGCTCCCCGCCGGCGGATCTGCCGGATTGCGGGCCTCCGGCCGAGGATGTTCGCTCAAGCGGTCCGCGCGGCATAGGCCTCGGCGAACTCCACGACCCAGCGGTCGATGGTCTCGCGGAAGGTCTCGATGTCCACCTCGCCCAAGGGCTGGAAAAAATTGCGGTTGAACAGTTCCCGATCGCGGACCGTGGCCTTGGCCGCCAGATCGAGGACGGCATAAGGGCTTAAGGGGCGGATCAGCAACTCCAAACGGCTGTACGGATTGGCCGAGGACGACCCGGGACGCGCGCGGAAGTCCTCGCGGCTGACCGCGGCCCCCCACCCCCGCTCCGAGAGAACGGTCTCGAATCGGAAGCCGGGCAGATGTCCCTGCAATTTCTGCAGGCACGATTCCAAGTAGTCGCACAGTTCCAGGCGATACTGGGTATGCAGGGCGCGAAGTTCGGCTTCGCTGAGGGCGGCCCGCGCCTCGGCCTCGGCACGCTGTCGCCCGATCCGCTTTCCGCGGTCGATCGCCTTTTGCAGTCGTTGTTCAAAATCGTTCATGATGACGCGGAAAAAAGGCTCCGGGTTCCAAGTATCCGGGAATCGGGGCGGTGCTACACGGAGGAATCAGGCTCGTCGCCGCCGGAGGGCGGCGGCGCATCCTTCTCCGAACCCTCCAAAGTAACGGTAGCGGACGCATCCCCGGCGGACAAGGGCGGCTGGGCGGGAGGATTCGGGCTTTCCGGCGGCGTCCTCTTTTCCGCATCCGCGGACGCTTGCGGCTCTTCCGCGGGGGGACCGCCGGCGGCCTGCGGCTCCACGTTTTCGGCCGCCGCCCCCGCATGGCGTCCGTCCTGCTTGTCGTCGCGTGGGCGATCCTTTCCCCGCCCTTGGGGATGACCGCCGCCCTTTTCGGCCGGCGCCGGCCGGGCCCCGCCCTTGGCCGCGAAGTATTGCATCAAATCCGAAAAGCTCCGCATCGGCTGCTTGCCTTCCAGGACTTCCTCGCTGATCGGGGCCGGCGGCGCCTTGGAGGACGAGAGACGCTGGGGCAAACGGACGGGCCGGGAAATCTCGGGGCCGTCGCTGCGGGATGCCCGCCGCTCGTCTCTCTCCGGCCGTTTCTCTTCCCGCGAGTCGGCCTGGCGCGGGGGTCTGCGCGGCGGACGCTGCCGGTCGCGCCGCTCCCCCGCACGATCTGCGGAACGATCTGCGGCACGATCCCCTGAACGCTCTCCGGAACGAGCTGTGGTACGATCCCCGGCCGGCGCGGCCGGCGTTCCGCCGCCGCGGCGTTCCGCCGAACCAGCCTCCGGCCGTGTCCCGGTCCGCGCTCGCCGCGGCGCCGCTCGCCCCTCGGCGACGGGCGGCGCGCCCTCCGAACGTGCGGCGCGGCGCTCACCCCGCGGACGGCCGCCGCCCCGAGACGGAACCGGCGTGCCGGGCGGCACCATGCTCAACGACACCCGGCGGCGGGACTTGTCCACCTCCACCACCCACACCCGAACGATGTCGCCGGGCGCGACGACCTCGTGCGGATCGGAGACGAATCGGGCGGCCATCCGGCTGAGATGGACCAGCCCCGGCTGCTTGACCCCGACGTCCACGAAGGCCCCGAAGTCCACCACGTTCAGGACCATGCCGTTCAATTCCATGCCCGGCTCCAGGTCCTCCATCTTCAAAACGCCCTTCTTGAAGATGGGCGGGGGGAAGTCTTCGCGGGGGTCCCGTCCGGGGCGCTGCAACTGTTGCAGAATGTCTCGCAGCAAGAGCGGGCCGCAACCCAACTCCCGCGCCAGGGCCGGCACGTCCAGGGCCGCGATTTTCTCGCTCAGCGGTTGCAAGGTGTCGGGCTGCGTCAATTGCTCGGGCGAGATGCCCAGCTTCTCCATCACCCGCCGGGCAGGCTCGTAACTTTCGGGATGAATCCACGTGGCATCCAGGGGATTGTCCCCGCCGGTGATCTTCAAGAATCCGGCCGCCTGGACGAACGTGGCCTCCCCGATGCCGGGAACCTCCTTGAGCTGTTCGCGATTGCGAAACGGCCCATGCTCGCGGCGATACTCGTAAATCCTCCGCGCGGTGAGTTGGTTCAAACCGGAGACGTAGGTGAGAAGGGCCGGGCTGCCCGTGTTGACATCCACTCCCACAAAGCTCACGCACGACTGCACGACCTGATCCAGCGACTGTTCCAGATGCTTTTGCTTGAGGTCGTGCTGGTACAGTCCCACACCCAAGGCGGCGGGTTCGATCTTCACCAGTTCGCTGAGAGGATCGAGGAGCCGCCGGCCGATGCAGATCGCGCCGCGGGCGGCGGCGTCGTACTCGGGCAGTTCTTCGCGTCCGATCTGGCTCACGGAATAGACGCTGGCCCCGGCCTCGTTCACGATCACGTAGGCCGGCCCGCCCTCCTTCCATTCGTTCTCCATCAGCGGGGCCAGGAATTCCTCCGTCTCGCGGCAGCCCGTGCCGTTGCCCAACGCGATCAGCGTGACGCCGTGCTTCCGCACGATTTCGAGCACGCGCTGCTTGCCGCTCTCAATACGCTCGCTCGACCCGATGATCGAAAACACCCCGTGGTCCAGAACCTTCCCGTAGGGGTCCAAAACGGCGAACTTGCAACCCTGGCGCAGCCCCGGGTCGATCGCCAGCACCGTATGACCGCGGACCGGCGGCTGGAGGAGCAATCGCCGGAGGTTGCGGGCGAAGACCTGAACCGCGTGCGTCTCGGCCTTTTCGTTCAGCTCGCGGCGGATCTCGCGCTCCAAGGCGGGCAGAATCAACCGCGTCAGGGCCGCCTTCACGCAACCGCGGAGGAACTCCGCATGGGGATGGTCGGGAGGAACGCAAATCTCTTCCGCGGCCTTTTGCAGGGCCTCCCAATCGGCCTCCAGCCTGACCCGCAAGACCCTTTCCCGCTCCCCGCGATTGATGGCCAGAACTCGATGCGGCGGGATGGTCCGCACGCTTTCGGAGAAATGGGCATAGTCGGTAAACAAGCGGAGGAACCGCTCCCGCTTCTTGCGCCGCTCTTCTTCCTTGGCCGAGCGGGCCGGCTTGAGCGGGACGGTGGGCGGTCCGGCGGCGGTGGGCGGTCCGGCGGGAGCGGCCGCGGGAGGGGCAGCGGCAGGTTCGGCCTGCGCGTTTTCCGCAGCAGCGCCAGGTTCGGCCTGCGCATTTTCCGCGGCCGCGGCAGGTTCGGCCAGGGCGTTTTCCGCCGCCGCCGCTTCGCCCGCCGCGCTTGCCGTCGGTGAAGACTCCGGTTCCGGATGCGGGGACGATTCGACCGTCGGGGCGATGCCTTCAGGGGCGTCTGCCGTCGCCGCCTCCTCGGCGTGTTGGCCGCCCTCGGCGAGCAAGGTCGATCCCTCGGAGGCGGTGGGAGACGCCGCGTCGCCGGGGCCGGAAACGGCCTCGGTTTGCCGGGCCGTCTCCTCCGTCGAAGTCTCCGCCGCGGAAGGCGCCGCTTGTGGTGCGGCCGGTTCGCCCGCCGCGGGAGCAGACGCAGCCGGAGGAGGCGACAAGGACTTCGCCACCTCTTCCGTCAGCGAGGTGCTGATCTTTCCCGTCTGCATCAGGATATCGCGAAGCCGCCGGCGGAGTTCGGCGTTTTCGCTGAACATCTCGGCCAAAATATGGCCCGCCCCCAGCAAGGCGTCCGCTCCCGAGGTCACCTGTTTATCGGGGTTGACGTAGTCGGCCGCCCGCCTGTCCAGATCCGCCGCGATGGGGTCCCGGTTGAGAATCTCTTCCGCCAGATGATCGAGACCGCGTTCTCGGGCGACGGTCGCCAACGTCTGTTTCTTGGGCTTGAAGGGAAGATAGAGGTCTTCCAGCCGCTTGAGCGTCCGCGCGCCCAAGATTCGCATGGCCAAGGGGGGCGTCAGTTTGTTCTGCGACTCGATCGAGCGGAGGATGGTCTGCTTCCGCTCGGCCAGTTGCCGCTGCTTGACCAGCCGTTCGGCGATGGCCAAGACCTTCTCTTCGTCCAGCCCGCCCGTTTGATCCTTACGATAGCGCGTGATGAACGGGATCGTGTTTCCCGCATCGAGCAATTCCACGACCGCCTGGACCTGCTCGGCGGAGACCTTCAACCCCCAGCTCAATTGCCGCAACGAGATGGTGACTTCCGTGGTAGCCATAGGAATTCGGGAAAGCCTCGAAAGGGAACCGGACGCGTCGGATCGGCTTGATAGGTTGGGACGCAGCCAGACCTCGGGCGGCAGGGCGATCTTTCGGCAAGGTGGTTGCGAACCGACGGCCCAACTCGCACTCTACGAGAGTATAACCGAAACCGCCCGATTGTGGGTATCCGAGTGCGCGGAACCGGAGCCTTTTGCGTCGTACCGGCATCGCGCCGACGTGGCGAGTTCGGAAGGGGCCGGGAAAACGGGAGTTCGGAAGGGGGCAGAAAAACGGGCGTCCGGGGGCTCCGCTCCGCGACACCCCGGCCACCTGGCCCAATCCCCGGCCACCGGCTGGGTGGCTGGGGACGAAGCGTAGCGAAGCCCCCAGACAGCCGTCTCCCCGTTGCAGCCACCGCCGGCTTACGCCGGCGGCTCACATTGGATTGCGCTATAACACCACCAGCTTACGCCGGTGGCTCACGTTGATAGTGCGTTTTCCACCCGCTGGGTGGCTGGGGTCCTCCGGGTGGCTGGGGACGCAGCGTAGCGCAGCCCCCAGACAGCCGTCTCCCCGTTGCACCCACCGCCA
>JAAZNR010000031.1 GCA_012798155.1 Thermogutta sp.
ATGCAGAGCGGTTCGCTCGACCGCCGCGCGGACATCTACTCGTTGGGCTGTACCTTTTTCTTTGCCTTGACGGGGCGTGCCCCGTTCGCCGAGGGGACGGTGGTCGAACGCATTCTGAAGCACCAGATGACGCCGCCGCCTCCCCTGCCGTCCTTGCGGCCGGATGTGCCGGAGGAATTGGCCCGGCTGTGCGATTGGATGCTGGCCAAATCGCCCGAGGATCGACCGGCGCACGCCGGATTGGTCGTCGAAGCCATCCGGCAATGGGAAGAAAGTCACTCGCAGCACTTGGTCCGAGCACGGTCCCTGGAGGATCTCGAGGCGGAAGGGGAACCGCAGCACAGGCCGGAATCACAAGGCCCGGAGACTTCACCCCACGGTGCCGCGGAGCCGGTCGCCCCGAGTCCCTTCGAGATTCGAGCCGCCGCATCCTCCGCGACTCCGCCGGCCGGGGAATCGCCGGTGCCGGTCGAGGCTCGGCGGTCCTCTTTCGCCGTGAGCGGCTCGAAGGGCGTCGCCGGTGCAGGCTCGTCGGTTACCGCGCGACCGAAACGAAAACCGCCGCTGGCCCTGATTGCGGGGGCGATCGTGCTGGCGGTCGCGGGGGCCGTATTCTTGCTCCTGGGCACACGCCGCGGCGGCACTGCTCCCGCGGATTCTCAGCCGGCAGGATCGGTCGCCCCGAAACCAAGCGACTCTGACGCAGAGGAGACGGACGAGTTTCAACGAGGCATCGAAGAGTTCATGCGGCGGGAAAGGGCCAAGGCGGCGGCTGAATCCTCCCCCGCAAAACCCGGCGGTTGAGGCCCCGGCGGGCGGGATCGTTCGCCTTGTAACAACCGGCGTGCCAGGGGTGGCAGCCGGCCGCCGATGTCGGCGCAACCGCCGCCGCAAGCATCAGTACAAGCATCAGTAGTAGTCCGGAGGTTGCACTGCGAGCGGCTGCGGCGGACGGCGGCGGGCACCCCGCTAATTTTATTGCGCAGGATTGCCGAAACCGGGTTGCCGATCTTACGCAGACTCATAAAGCTGCGTACCCCAGTTTGACCAGCTTCTTATCTTGCGCAGTAAATCTAATTGCCCGATCGCGTCACGGTGGACGGCGCGCGCGGGGGTACGATTTGACCGTATCCGTGGTGGTAGCGATCGTACCATTTCCGTGCCTCGTCGGGCGGAATGGCCAGCGGCCCGCCCAACTGCGCGGCCAGAAAGGCCTTTTTCGCCACGTCCTCCAAGACGATCGCCAGCTTGACGGAATCGAGCGCCGTCGGTCCCCAGGTGAACGCCCCGTGATTAGCCAGCAGGATGGCGGGGGCACGATTGCGGTATCGGATGATGGCCTGGCCGATATTGTTTCCGTCGTTGTCCACGTAGGGGGCACAGGGAATCTCGGCTCCGAAGTGATCGGCAATCGGCGTGAGACAGAGCGGGATGGCTCGCCCCGCCGCCGCCCAGCCCGTGGCATACGTGCTGTGCGTGTGCGTGATCCCTTGGACCCCCGGCAGATTCCTGTAGAGGTGGAGATGATGCGGCAGATCCACGCTGGGACGCATGCGGGAATCGAGGACCTTACCGGTGATCAATTCCACCGCCACCATATCGTCGGGGGTCAATATCTCGTAATCGACCCCCGACGGTTTGATGATTAACCGCCCGCTCTCGCGGTCCAGCCCGCTCACGTTTCCCGAGTGAAGACACACCAATCCGTGCTGGGCGAGGAGCTTGTTCGCCCAACAGACCTGTTCGCGCAGTTCCTTCAAGTCCATTGCCGTTTCCTTTGTGGGAGGCCGGCTCGGGGCGGAATTTTCGGTTCGAAAGGACAATGACGCCGGGTTCGAACCGGCCGGCCTGATCATTCCGCGCCCGGGGCGACTCAACCATTTTACGCCCGGAGAGCCTATTTTTCCCCGCGAACCCGTTTGCGGACGGCGATCAGCCGCTTCATCACGTCGTACAACTCGATCTGAACGTTCGGCAACCCGAAGGCATCGTGCAGCCGGCGATAGAGTTGATACAGCTCGGCGTAGGTCTCCGCCGCGGCTTTGCGAGGCCGAAAAACGGCGGCCTTGGTGCCGGTCATGCGTTGCTGAGCCTGTTCCACGGATTTGTAGACTCCGCCCACTACGGCGCCGAACACGGCGGCGCCCAGGGCGCAGGTCTGCGATGCCCGGCTGAGCTTCATGGGGCGATTGCAGACGTCGGCGTAGATTTGCATCACGAAGGGGTTCTTCTCCGCGATGCCGCCGCAGTTCACCACCTCCTTGACCGCCACGCCGTATTCCTCGAACCGCTGGATGATGGTCAAGGCCCCGAAGGCCGTGGCTTCCACGAGGGCACGATAGATCTCGGGAGCGGTGGTGGCCAGCGTCTGCCCGACCAGAAGCCCCGTCAAGAGCGGATCGACCAGGATCGTGCGGTTGCCGTTGTTCCAATCCAAGGCCAACAGCCCGCTTTCGCCGGGCTTGAGCGTTTCGGCTTGCCGCGTCAGGTTGGCGTGCGGGTCCCCCTTGGCCGAGTAGGCCGCGGGCGTCAAGTGCTGCACGAACCAATGAAAGATATCCCCCACCGCGGATTGGCCGGCCTCCAAGCCGTACATGCCGGGCACGATGGAATGGGGAACGATGCCGCAAAGTCCCGGGATGTCGGGCAGGTCCTGGTCCAAAGGCACGACCATCATGTCGCAGGTACTGGTGCCGATGATCTTGACCAACGTGCCCGGCTTGATCCCCGCGCCCACGGCACCCATGTGAGCATCGAACGCCCCCACCGCGACCGGAATCCCCGCCGGCAGGCCGACCCTCTTGGCCACGGCGGGATCGAGTCGTCCTGCCTCGCGGTCGGAGGGGATCGCGCGATCGGCGTATCGCCTACGGACTTTGACCAACTCGGGGTCCAGCGCGGCCAGGAACTCTTCGCTCGGTAGGCCGCCCCAAGATTCGTGGTACATGGCCTTGTGCCCCGCCGCGCAGATCGAGCGCGGCATGGTCTCGGGCTTGAGGTTTCCGGTAATGAAACCGGGCACGAAGTCCGCCAACTCCACCCAGGCATAAGCCGCTTGGAAGACCTTGGGATGCGCGCGGCGGCAGTGCAGAATCTTGGACCAGAACCACTCCGAGCTGTAGGTCCCGCCGCACTTGGCCAGATAGGGCAGCCCCATCGCCCGGGCTTTTTCGGTGATCTCGATCGCCTCTTGGAAGGAAGTATGATCCTTCCACAACCAGGCCTGGGCGGCCGGATGATGCTGAAATTGCTTTTTGAAGGCCAGCGGCAGGCCGGCCTGATCCACCGGCAGCGGCGTGGAACCGGTGGTGTCGATTCCGATTCCCACCACGTTCTCCGCGCGGAACCCGACCTCTCGCGGCACGGCACGGATCGCGCCGCGCACCGAGCGATAGAATCCCTCCACGTAGTCGGCCGGGTTTTGCCGCGCGAGATTGGGGTTCTTCGGATCGAGGATCACTCCGTGATCGCCGCTCGGGTACGGAAAGACGGACGCGGCCGCCTCCGAGCCGTCGGCGACGTCCACGACGACCGCGCGGACGCTGTTGGTGCCGTAATCCACGCCGATGGCGAACCGGCGCTCTCCCCGCTTGGCCATGATAGACTCCTTGCTTGGCTTCTCACCGACTTGCAAAGAAAAGCGACTTCCCCGCACGCGCGAACGCCAAGGGGCGTTCTTCCTTTCCGAAAGGAAAAGGTCTCGCCCGCCGGCCACGGAACATGATCCGGGTGCAATTCCGAAGTCCCAGGCTAGCGTCTTCAGCGACCGCCGACAAGATGCGGGTCAACGCGGCGATGTCTCGATCCATAGGCCGACCGATCGATCCGCGCCGGCGGCTGGGGTATGGAGCCGTTTAGATTGATCTCGGCCACGACGGAGCGTGGCCCTCCCTCGCGCCGGGCGCGTGGGGTCGTAGCGTAGCGAAGCATCATTCAACCGCTCGCTAGACAATTTCAATCCAACTCGCGCCGGGTGGCTGGGGTCGTAGCGTAGCGAAGCCCCCAGCCCACCAGCCGCCCGTCTTGGCGGGGTCTCCACGACCGATAGGAGTTCAGATGTTGCAACGCAAACGGCTCCCCGGCGAATGGAACGTGTTACCCACGAATGGGGTGTTACCCACGAATGGGGCGAGTTGCCAGGGGCATCGCCGTCCCTTACCATCGTTCTTTGCGGCGGCGCGCGCACGGGCTGCAATGGAAACGGCCGAACCGTGCTCGCGGGCCTGCGATCCGGAACACCCCGGTCGCCGGCTCTCGCGGACCGAGCTGAACGTGCTCACGCGACTCGCAGCCCCTAGAATACCCTTGCAGCGAAACAATCGAAATATCGAAACATCCGGCATATAAGGGACTATTTCGATGAATACATCCCCGAACGAACACTCCGTCGAGGGCGACTTGCGGCGGCACTTGTACGACTCCTACAAGAATCGCGCCCTGATCTATTGGCATCTGTTCGAGGAGTTGTCGGCCGAATTGGGAGCCGAACGAGCCGAAGAGATCATGAAGCGGGCGATCCGGCGCCGCGGTGAAGAGGTAGGCCGAAAATTTCGCCCTTACGCCCCCAAGGATATCGACGGCCTGAAGGCGGCGTTTTTGGGGGGCATCCCCGACGAAGGCCGCATGTTCCAACCGGAGGTCCTGCACAGCTCGGCCGAGGGTTTGGACGTCTATTTCCGCCGCTGCCCATTGCGGGAGGCGTGGCAAGAGGCCGGGTTGTCCGATGATTTGGCGGCGACGCTCTGCCGCATCGCGGCCGAGGTGGATTACGGCACGTTCGAAGCCGCCGGCTTCCGATTTCGAGCCGATACCTGGCAACCCGGCGAGGACGGATGCTGTTGCCTGCACATCCGTCCCGGAGCATGAGGCCGGCCCGAGACCACGACCGAACCATCACCGAGGGGGGGAGATCATCACATGCAGGTTCTGATTGCCGAGGACAAACTGCGGGAAACGATCGATCGGCTGGCGCGGCAAATCGAGGAAACCTACGCGGGTCGCAAACTCACGATCATCGGCCTGCTGCTGGGTAGCGTGGTGTTCTTGGCGGACTTGGTCCGCAGGATCAGCATTCCGTACGAATTGGAAATGGTGTCTTCGCGCCAACCGACGGGAACCTCGGGGCGTCCCGGACCGCTCGTCATCAACCCGGACGTGTTGGCCCCCATCGTGGAAGGCCGCGATGTGTTGGTGGTGGACGACGTTTTCGATACCGGCGAGACGCTTTGGGAGCTGATTCCGCAACTCGACGATCTGGGGGCCGCACGCGTGCGTTCCGTCGTCTTGCTCGTCAAACAAGGTCGGCGCCGCGCGCCCGTCCAGCCGGATTTCAAGGCGTTCGATATCCCGGACCTGTTCGTGGTGGGCTACGGCATGGATTACTTGGGCAAGTATCGGCACCTGCCCTACGTTGCCGCGCTGGATCCCACGGAGCTTGCCGCGGAGGCGGGGCCGTGACGGCCGGGCCTCGCGTCGTCCTGGTCACGCGGCGATTCTGGCCGCTCATCGGCGGGGCGGAGCGATTCATGGCCGAGTTGGCCGCCGGCCTGGCCGAGCGAGGACACGCGGTCACCCTGTTAACGGCCCGGCTGGACCCCTCCTGGCCCGAGCGCATCCGGTTCCGCGGGTTTCCGGTGATTCGCTTGCCCAATCCCAACGTGCGTTTTTGGGGGACGCTGCGCTATATGCAGGCGCTCACGACGTGGCTGCGGGGGCATGCGTCCGAGTACGACGTTGTGTACACGGCCATGCTGAAACACGACGCCTGGGCCGCGATCCGGGCCGTTTCCCGGACGCATCCCGTCATCCTTTTCGCACCCGGGAGCGGTCCGACGGGCGACTGTGCGTGGCAGCGAACCGCGTTGTTGGGCGCCCATATCCGCCGCATCTGCCGCCGGGCGGACGCCGTGACGGCCCCCAGCCCCCAGGTCTTCGACGAGCTGGTCGCCGCCGGTTACCCCCGTGATCGCCTGCACCTTCTTCCCCACGGAATCGTCGTCCGCGCGAAGCGGACGCCGGGCGACCGCAGCCGTGCCCGAGATGCGCTGGGACGGCTACAACCGCAACTCCGGCTCGCCGAGTCCGACGTGTCGGCCGTTTACGTGGGCCGGCTCCATCCCGGAAAAGGGTTATTGGAGCTGATCGAGGCATGGGAAACCGTCGTTCGCGGGCGTCCCAACGCCTATCTTTGGTTGGTGGGAGAAGGCCCCTTGGAAGCCGAGTTGCGGCGGGCGATCCGCGCGCGAAACCTCCAACACCGGGTCGCGCTGCCGGGGGCATTCGACGATGTCCGCGATTTTCTGGCGGCGGCGGATGTCTTCGTTTTTCCCTCGTACCAAGAGGGGATGCCCCTGGCGCTTTTGGAGGCCATGGAGGCCGCCCTGCCCATCGTTGCTACCGACATCCCCGGCAATCGCCTTTTGATCCGTCCGGATCGAGACGGACTGCTCGTGCCGGTCCGCTCTCCCGCGGCACTCAGCCGAGCCGTGTTGCGGCTGATGGAAGAGCCGGAATTGGCCCGGTCGTTGGCCGACAGCGCCAGGGCGCGGGTCGAGGCGGAATTCGGCTTCGAGCAGGTCCTCGATGCCCATCTGGACCTTTTCTCGCGAGTGCTCGATCGCAGAAGGCCCTTTACCGCATGACGCGCGTTTGCCGCCCTCTCGATCCGGAACGAGGCGGCATGCCCCCGGCTGCTCCGGCCGGCCGCCGGCCTTCGTGCTCATCTTGACCGTAATCGCAAGGACTGATAAACCGAGTAGGAGCCGCAAAGATTTTCGGTAACCGTTCACCGGGATTGGGTTCATGCTTGCGATGAAAGCCGCGGGAATGGAACTGCCGCCTTTGCGAGTGAATGGGCGGATACGTTTTTCGGCTCCGAGCGGCCCAGGGACGGCTACGCGGAATGAAAGGACGGAAATGCGGAGAACGCGG
>JAAZNR010000305.1 GCA_012798155.1 Thermogutta sp.
CCCGGCACTGTCCCGCATCGCCTCCTGGCTCCCGCCGCTTTCCGCTTGTTGATAGAGCGAGCGCACGGCCGCTCGCAATTGACACTCGGCCGCCAGCACCACACGGATGCTATGGTCAAGAGCGAATCGCAGGCGATCGGAAAGATCGGGCGAGGGCGGATTGGCCATCGCCAGCACCAAACGTTCCTCCGAGAAACCGAGCGGAATCAACAGATAATCACGGGCCAAGGCATCCGGCACGAGGCCGAGGATGTCGCGGCGGACGCGGCGTCCCCTCAAATCCACGAAGGGGAAACCCAATCGCGCGGCGTGGCGCTCGGCCGCCGATAGTTCGGCGATCTCCTGCGGCGAGCGGCGTTCGTCCGCCGAGAGAATTTCGAGATCCGACACCTCGCCGGGCGAGCCGCCGGCCCCGCCTTGCGGCCCGATTCCACCCGCTTCTTCGTCCGGCGCCATGACAGCCTCCTCGATCATCGATCGCGCGATCTTGCGGCGGCGCCTTTTCAAACCGGAGCCGGCGCACTTCGACGATCTTCTGGAAAAGCCGTGGATTATGCTTTGCGACGACCGGCCCGCGGCAGTCCTTTTTCACGCACCGGCCCGTCGGCAAATCGCGCCGTCAAATATGCATCGCAAATCGCGCCGTTAAATGGGCATTCGAGATGCGTGAGCGATGGTTCGGGTCGACCTGCCCCATTACCCGCTAGCGCGGTTCACGGCAGCCCGTCGCCCGGATTTTTCCGCCTAGATTTTTCCCCGCCCGATCCACCCATTTCGTTGGGCATTATAAATCCGCGCGGAAAGCCGAGTCAATCAAAATCGGCTAGCGGTTGCGGAGCCGGGCCGGGAGTGGGCAGGGACCTCGACAGGACCGAATCTTGAACGCCCGCCAAACCGGCCATCTCGACCGTCTATGGCTCGGACGGCCGGGCCGTCACCCGGCCGATGAGGGCCTTCTCGATCAGCAAGTAATTTTGCCCCCGAAACTCCGTGACGGTTCCCTCCACCGTCCAATCGGGGACTTCGGTGAAAGAGGCGTTCGTGCGGAGAATCCGTTCCAGAGCCAGATTCTCCAGCAGAATGTATCGCTCATCCCGTTGCGAGAGGAACAACGTCCAGCGATCGCCGACGGGGCGAATCGATCCGACCAAGCCGCGAAGCGCGGTTCCTTCTCGAAGTCGCATAGGACGGGGCACGGGAGCGGCCGACCGCGAATCCGCGCCGCTCGCCGCGCTGGGGGGCGCCGCGGCCGTCGCCGGGGCCGGCGGATTCCCCGCGTCTTCCGCCCAAAGCAACCGCGCGCCACCGATCGCCCACAGGATTACCGCCGGCGCGACGCACGCGGAAGCGGCAACGACCCGCAGTCCCCGCCGCGGCACGGCCCGGCGGGCAAGCGCGGGAAAAGACATCCCCTCGCCGCCGCGGCGCGGCATTGCGCTGATCCGCTTCCAAGGATGAAACATGGCGGATTCGCCTCAGCCGGGTTTCGGCAGCATCAGACTGTAAAGTACCAGCACGGCACTTGCAGAGAGGGCTGCGTAACCCGCCCATTCGGGAAAGCTAATGGTCTTGGGCGGCAAAGGCGGCTCCGTTCCCGTCAATACGCCGACTGCTTTGCCGGTTGCCGCGACCGGGTGGCCGCTTCGTTCCGCGAGGAATTTCGTTACCTCCGGAGTCAATGTGACGGATTCCACGGTCTGCAATTCCAGACCGCATAAGAGGAGAAAAAGCCCGATCATGAAATAGTGATAGCGATTCAGTTCCATGTTCCTGGAGCCATATCGGAGGTGAAGATGCCGGGATATCCTATTGCTCCCTTTCGGCGGAAAACGCGGGCGGCTTTCGCACAATCGCCGGGCGGCCGTCCAAACGATGAATCGCGAACAATCGGCCGTGCAAACCTTTCCGCTTCCAGGCACCCGTTCACGGACCGGCGTCGAGTTCCTCGGCTGCACTGGCGGCCATGGCCCGGTCTGTCTTCGAAACGCGGAGGCGCAGAGGCTCTTTTTGAAACGCAGAGGACGCAGAGGACGCGGAGAAAAAGAAATTGATAGGGTGCAACTCTCCGTTCTCTGCGTTTCCTTTTTATTCCCCAAAGCCTTTTCATTCCTTGTAACCGTTCACGCGATGGAGCC
>JAAZNR010000306.1 GCA_012798155.1 Thermogutta sp.
AAATGGTCCAGCAGCTCTCGCGGCAGATGATGAGCAGCCCGGAGGCCCTGCTATCCCGCCAAAAGAAGGGTACGGGCAAGCGACTGGGGTCGGCGGAAAAGGCGGCTTTACGGAAACAAAGGGAACGAGAACTGCGGCGGCGCAAGCGCGAAAAGAAAAAAAAGTGAAATCCGCGCGTGGGCGCAGCCCCCGCCGGGAAAGCCGTTTGCGGTGCAACCTCTGCACTGCTATTGATTGCGGCAACATCCGCGGCCGGCTATTGGCTGCTGTGCTCCGCTTGCTAGACCGCAAACGCCCCCGCTGGGCGGTTTTTCCCGGTTGGACCGGCCTCCGGTCATTGCAAGTTTTCACGCGATTCGTAAGAATAGAGGTTCGCTTCAGGAGGATGGGCGCGGATATTCTCACCGCGGGTTGCCGCGGCGGGTGATCGCATAGGCCGGGCGAATCGCCGACGGCCTCGGTTCATCGGATCGGTTGCTCGGCCCAGCGTCGATATTTCTCGGGAAATGGACTGCGGGGTCGAGGGCGTCGGCGTAACCGTAGCGACGGATTCCAGGAGTTCCAAAAGGAGATAGGTTCGTGGCAGTTCGCATCCGCATGAAGAAAATGGGCAGAAAGCATCGCCCGTTCTTCCGAATCTGTGCTACCGATGCCCGATCGCCGCGAGACGGGCGGGTCATCGAAGAGTTGGGGACCTACGATCCGATGATTCCGGAAACGGATGCTCGCGTCACGTTGAATGGCGAACGCATTCAGTATTGGCTCGGCGTAGGCGCGCAGCCCAGCGAGAAGGTCGCCGTGTTGATCAAGAAATACGGCCCCAACGGGACGCATCTGCAACAGCAGAAAGAGGCGGTCGAACGCTTGCAGCAAAAGCGCGCCACGCGCCGCGCGGCGGCACAGCAGGCGGCGGCCCTGGCCGGGCGGCGCAAAGCCCTCCGCGAAGGAACCGAGGAAGAGGCCGACTCCGCGCCCGCTGAAGAGGGTTACACCGACTGAGCGGACCGGCTATGCGGATCGACGTCTTGACGCTTTTCCCGGAAATGTTCCGCGGTTTTCTCGAGGAAAGCGTCTTGGCCAAGGCGATCGATCGCGGGTTGATCCGGGTCGTCCTCCACAATATCCGTGCATGGAGTCACGATCCGAAGCATCACAAGGTCGATGATCGGCCGTTCGGCGGGGGGCCGGGCATGGTGCTGATGGCCCCGCCCGTGGTCGAGTGCGTCGAGGCGGTTCAGGCTCAAGCCGAGGCCGGGCATCTGGTCTTGCTTACGCCGCAGGGAAGACGATTGACGCAAGAGGTCGTGGAGGAGCTTTCGCGCTACCCACGCTTGCTGCTGCTGTGTGGGAGATATGAGGGTTTCGACGAACGCGTGCGGCTGATTTTGCGGCCGGATGAAATATCCATCGGGGATTACGTGCTGAGCGGCGGCGAAGTGCCGGCCATGGCCGTCATCGAGGCCGTCTCGCGGCTGATTCCCGGGGTATTGGGCGATGAAGAGAGTTGCCGGCGCGATTCCTTTTCCGGCCCGGATCGGTTGCTGGATCACGCCCAGTACACGCGGCCCAGGGGCTACCGGGGGCATGAGGTGCCGGCGGTGCTGTTGAGCGGAAATCACACCGCCGTCGCGAGGTGGCGATTGCAGGACAGCAGGGCACGTACGGAGAGCCGCCGAGCAACCTCGGCCCGGGACGCCTCAGCCGCGGAGTCCATCGGCACGACTGACATGACTGACATGACTGGCGCAACAAAGATTACTGAGATTACTGACGCGACCGACATGCCTGGCGGGACCGACATGACTCGCATGACTGACATGGTTAACACGACCGGCATCACTGACATCACCGGAACCGCCGACACCGCCAAATACGGCGGCACGAAGGCGAACGGCGAGAGCCGGGCGGGAAACGGGGAATAGCACACATTTTCGCGGAATCGGAACGCGTGTCGGATTCATACTTCGCCGGCCGGCGGTGCCCAGGCATGAGTCCGGCGCATCGACGAGAGTCCGGCGCATTGACGAGAGAAGGTAGCCATGAATAAGCGGGAATTGATCGAAGCGGTCGAGCAGCCGTGCCTGAAAAGCGAAGTACCCTACTTCGAGGTGGGCGACACCGTCGATGTCCACTGCCGCATCGTGGAAGGCAATAACGAGCGCATCCAGATCTTCAACGGCGTGGTCATCGCGCGGAGCGGTTCCGGCACACGGGAGATGTTCACCGTCCGCCGGATCGTGCAGGGAGAGGGCGTGGAACGCAAGTTCCCCTTGCACTCGCCGCTTATCGCCAAGATCGAAGTCAAGCGGGCGGCCATCGTGCGGCGGGCCAAGCTGTATTACCTCCGCGACCGCATCGGGAAGGCCGTGCGCCTGCAGGAGCGTCGCCCCGATCAGATGAAAAAGCGGCAGAACCGCGAGGCCGCCTGGTATCGCAAGCAGGCCGCCAGGGCACAGCGGCAGTCCGGAGCGTGATCGTCCCCTCCGCCGTGTTCCGAAGCGGTCGCGGCGAAGCGATGTTCAGCTGGGATGCCAACCCCCAAACCGTTGATTGGTGGGACAAGATCCCGATGACCAATCCTGAAGGAGGATGAACCCTCTTCCGAGGGATTTGAGAATGCCCCTTCCTTTCGCGTTTGCCGGCGTGCGGTCCTCCCGTTGCCGGCGAACGCCTTTTTTTAGGCGCGTGCGAAACGCATTGGGCCGATTGCGATCGTGGCTCGCTGATCGGCTATCCGGCACCGGCGGAAAACGCTCCCCTGCCACGGATGAGCCGCACGCTGATCACTTGGAGGTGGGACGCCGCGGGGAAAGCGCGGCCGCCGCCCATCTGACCTCCTTGGGGTATCGCGTGCTGTTTCGAAACGTCCGCATCGCCGGCGGCGAGCTGGACATCGTCGCCCTGCATGGAAAAACGGTCGTCTTCGTCGAGGTCAAGAGCCGGATCGGGGAATCGGCCACGGCTTGGGAGCGGGTGGACGAAAAGAAGCGGCGATCGCTGCTGCGGGCGGCCCAAGCCTTCGTTCGGCAAAAGAACTTGCAAGGCTCGACTTACCGCTTCGATGTCGTCACAGTGTGCCGGCCGTCCCACGATTCGGCCGATGCACCGGTGGTTCGGGTCTATCGCAACGCCTTCTCCGATGAGCGAGACGGCTGACGTGCCGCGGCGTGAGCCTCCCCCTCCAGTCGCCGGGGCGTCCGCGCGCTCAGGAGTTCGCAAACCACGTACCGCAAGAACAGCCCGGTCAGGATGAGGCCGGCGCCGCACAATGTCCACCAGGCGGGCCGCTCCCCCCAGACCAGGAAGGCCCAGACAGGGCTGAGGATGGGTTCCGTCAAGGCAATGGCCACGGCCTCTTGGCTGGAGACGACCCGCAATCCGCGGGACAGAAGGATATAGGGCGCCGCCATCTGCAGGCCGCCGAAGGCCGCCAGCCAGAGGAGTTGTTTGGCGTCGGGCAAGATGCCCAGCCGCAGGACGACCGGGACCAGCAAGACCGCGGCCGCCGCATGATTGACCGCCGTAAGCCAAACGGCGTTCTCGTCGCGGAGCTGTCGCAGGGTCACGACGACCCCGGCATAGAAGACGCCGGAAAGGACGCCGCAGAGGACGCCGATTCGCGAGCCGGTCGCGCCGCCGCCCAGCTCGCAGCCCAGAATCAAAAGAACGCCCAGGATGGCGCAGACGAGCGGCACGGCGTCCTTGCGCTCCATGGGTTCGCGGAAGATCGAGAGCGTTGCCAGGAGGACCCAGAAGGGGGCCAGGTTCTGCAACCAGATGGCATTGGCAGCCGTGCTGCGCACCATCGCCGTCAGAAATGTCACGTTCATGCCGGCGAAGCACAGGACCATGGGGACCAGCAGAGGCCGAAACCGCGCCCCGCGGACGCCGGGCAGCAGGATCAGCGCCGCGAAAAACGCCCGCCAGAACGCGAAGATCAAGCCCCGCCATTCTTGCGGCCAGTCGGCGAAGAAATCCGCCTTGGCGAAGATGCCGCTGGAACTCCACAAGACGGCGGCCGCCAGGACGCTGAGCCGTCCCATCGTCTTGGTCATGGCGTCGCCTCCGCGGCGGGGACGCGACTTTCTCCGGCGAGCGCCGGCCAACGTCGGGATCGATAAACGGCCGTCTTTCCGTCTTCCGACTGGAGGATCAAAGCGGCGGTATCCGCCAGTGCGTCGATGAGCGGCAAGCCGGCCTCCGGGCCGAGTACGCTGATCGCCGTGGCCCAGGCGTCGGCCGCAGCTCCCGTGGGCGCGATGACCATGACCTCACGGGGCGTCGTGATGCCCAATCCGGTCTTGGGGTCGAGAATGTGCGAGTAGCGCACGCCCTCGATAATCACGAATCGGTAGCGGTCGCCGGAGGTCGCCGTGCCGCAATTGCGCAGGCAGGTGAAAAGACTCGGCGGCCGGTCCGGCTCCGGGGGGGCGACGGCGACGATCCAACCCTCGCGGCCGGGCGGGGGATCGCCCAATCCGATGTCGCCCCCCAAATCCACCAGGGCGCGAGGGACGCCGTTTTCCCGCAACACTTGCAGGGCTGCGTCCACGGCATAGCCCTTGGCGATCGCCCCGAAGTCCAGCCGCATCCCCGGCGCGGTCAATTCCACGGTACGACCGTCCGCGTCCAGGCGAAGCTTGTCGAACCCTACTGCGCGGCGAGCCTCTTCGAATCGCCAAGCGGGAGGCAGTTCCCGCAAGGTCCTGGCGCGGCGCCACAGCCGGATCAACGGCCCCAAAGTCACGTCGAACGCGCCGCCGCTTTGTCGCGAAATCTCCAGGCTGAGGGAGAGCAGCTCCCACAGGTCGGGGCTGACGGGCACGGCAAGACGCCGGCCGGCCGTCTCGCATAGCCGCCTGACCTCGCTATCCTCTTGGTAATCGCTGAAAACGGCGTTCAGCTCGCGGATGCGAGAGGCCGCTTGCCGGCACGCCGCGGTCGCGTGTTCCGCTGATGCGTGATAGCACACGATCCGCAGCGGGGCGGCCATCTCCTCCCCTTCCCAAACCACGCGCTGCAAGCCGTCGCCCGGCAACGGATCGTCGGCTCGGCTCCGGGCAGCCGCCGGGGAGGCGGCGGCCTCCGCCTTCAACGGGGGAGCGCCAACGCCGCCGGATTCGCCGCGAGCAACGGTCCCGGCAGACAACAACAGTAGCAGCACCAAGACCGCCCTTCGCATTGGCCGAAGCCGCGCGAGCCGCCAAGCATGCGGCGAAAAACACCACGGCTTTCCAGGAGGGTCACCGCCGCGGGCAACTCCTGTTCGGGTGCATGCGGAGAGCTTGGTGAATGCGGATTGCTTATAGGGGTGAAGAAGCATGAGGCGAACTCGGCTGGACAATAGACGGCGAACAGCCCGGTGCGGACGCCGGACCCGCAATTCACTTCATCATCGACCCGCAATTTACCTTATCATCCTTGAAGGAGGGGCGATGGGGCAAGGCAGGCCGGGTGCGGCTGAAACGGGGTCGCGGGACGTCCACGGCCTTCGTTCCGCCACGACTCCAGCCACCCGGTGCGGTTTCCAGCACGCATTCTCGAGCCGCCGGCGTGAGCCGGCGGTGGATGCCCCGCCAAGACCCGCGTCCGGGGGCATCGTTCCGCCACAACTCCAGCCACCCCGCCGATCCGCGACGATTTCGCCGCCTTCACCGTGTAGCTCTGCCAAGGGCGGTCAAATCGCTCGCGGTACTCGCTCCCCGTGCGATGACCTTCCCGATAGTGCCGCCCCCTTACCCTGAGTGATACAATGCCACGAATAGAATGCTGGATACAATGCCATGATGCATCTGGACTTTTGCAAACTGCTCCCCTCTTCCTCAGGGAGAGGGGCAGTGGGTGACGGCTTGGTGAAGTTAGGCAATCACGGCAAGCCGTTTTCGCGCCTAATTGCCCGCACCATAACCCTCTTCCAAGGCGGACGAGAACTTGTCAGGACAATTTGCAAAAGTCCAGTAAAAAAGATGGAAACGCTGAGAACGCCGGCTGCCACGGCCGAACGGCCCAACCCTGCTTTCCACACCACGCAAACGCACTGCCGGACAAGCCGGCAGTGGCACCCGCGCGCCGATCCTTGCTCGCGTCATCGTCGACACCCCCTCGCAATTGGTAGTTTGTTGTCAGGGATTCCCAGTTCGCTCAACTTCAGACCACGGATACAAAATTCTTCTCATTCACACTGGTGGTTTCTTGCATTCCGGACCTTGGCGCGAATCGTCTGATGCACCCGCAGCGCTGCGCTGGGGACAAAACCGGCTTCCGCCGCATCGAGCCGATCGCTATACTCGCTCGCCCCGAAAAATCCATCTGTAAAGCAACCCCCTGAAAGAAGGGTTGAAGGTGGCCGCAAGAATGGGATCATGTCCCCGATTCCGTCGGCAGGTTCAAAGCTGCGCCGCTGTAACCCTTGCGGTTGCACAGGGCTGCGCCGCTCTGACCCCTGCGCTTGCACAAAGCTGGGCCGCCGTAGCCCTTGCAGTTGCGTTAACCGCCTGCGTCGGCTGCGGTACCACTAAGTGGAGTGAGACACGGCGGACTGCGACGGAACAACTCTTGCTATCGACGTCGATCGACCAGGCCGTCAGCCAAATAGATTTTCGGGCACTGGTGGGCAAAAAGGTATTTCTCGACGAGAGCTATCTCAAGGACGTGGTCGATTCGTCCTATCTGGTAAGTTCTCTGCGTCAACAATTGTTGGCGGGCGGGGCTATTCTGACAGAGAAAAAGGATCAGGCGGACTACGTTGTCGAGGTCCGGTCGGGTGCGGTCGGCACCGATATGCACAGCCTTTTGATCGGCGTCCCCCAAACGAACCTTCCCGCCGGTCTTGCCGCGGTGGGCGCACCCTCGAGCATCCCCGAGATTCCGTTCGTGAAACGTACCAAGCAAACGGCCGTCACGAAGATCCTCCTGTTTTCCTATCATCGTGAGAGTGGGCGACCCCTCTGGCAGTCGGGTCAGGTGCTCGCTAAAAGTTGGGCGCAAGACTTGTGGATTCTCGGGGCAGGCCCCATCCAAAGAGGAGACATCTACGAAGAAACCCAACTGGCCGGAGAAAAATTCGGTTTCGAGATTCCTTTCATCAGCCTCGATAGCCCTCATCGCAAGGTAGCGGCGACCGAGGAAGTCTACTTTATCACCAATTTCAACAAAGATCAGATGCAAGCCGCCGAAGACGGTGCCGAATCCGAAGGCAGCGGCCCCCCCGTGGCGGCAGACGGCGACGGAGAGAAGGGCGCCGCTCCGGTTCGGCAAGCCGCGCCGGTCAACGGGCCGAGCTTCCCGATGTCCGCGGCGAGCGGGCCGGGGGCCGTTCCACCATCGGGCTCAGACCAAAGCGACGCCGGGCCCGCTGCTTGGTGGGAATGGGACCCGACCGGTGGAAACGACATTCCTCCGCCGCCCCGCTAACCCGCCGCGGCTCCTCCGCCAAGATCCGCCAATATCCGTTAGGATCCGCCAAGAAAAAAACCATACGGCTTGGCGCGATTGCGATCTGCCCGCGTTGATCCCACGCCGGACGTTGGGGGCTACTTGCGATGCGACCTCTCGACCACTGGTAGGAGTGGTAAGGTCATCGTCTGCAAGCTGCATCCCGTACTCCGGTCGTTACACCGCGAACGGCTCCGCTTGGGGAGTCGAGCGAGTCAAGCTACGTCAATGCGAAGCGAGTCAAGCTGGGTGACCGCCGGCGGCCTCTTCGGCTAGCGTTTCTCGATGATTTGAAGGCTCTCCGCCGGAACCAATTGATTGAGGCTGCCGGAACGAAATCCCAACAGGTCGAGCGTGACAAACTTGAAACCCGCCTCGGTCAATTCTTGGAGCAGAGCCTCTCGCAAGTTCGGTTTCAGCAATCGGGGGAGTTGCTCGACCGGGACCTCGATTCGGGCGAGGTCGCCTTTGTGATATCGCACTCGCAGGGGTTGAAAACCTTGTCGGCGGAGGAATCGCTCGGCCCGCTCGACCATGGCCAACCGCTCCGGCGTGACCTGCTCGCCATAGGCGATACGGCTGCTGAGGCAAGGGGATGCCGGCTTATCCCAAATCGGCAAGCCCCAGTGTTTGGCCAAGAGGCGGATTTCGTCCTTGGAGAGATCGCATTCCGAGAGGGGGCTGCGGACGCCGTGTTCGCGAGCGGCCGTCATGCCCGGCCGGTGATCGCCCCGATCGTCTCGGTTGGAACCGTCGACGACCACGGCCACCCCCAGCTTTTCTGCCCAGTCGCCCATCTTCGTGAACAGCTCGGTCTTGCAAAAATAGCAACGGTCGGCGAGGTTCCTCTGATAAAAGGGATTGTTTAGTTCGTCCGTCGCCAGAATCACGTGGCGGATACCGATCCGGGCGGCCAATCGGCGACAGTCCTCCAGCTCGGCGGCGGCCAAACTCGCGCTGACGCCGGTCACCGCTACCGACCGCTCGCCCAGGGCCGCATACGCCGCCTTGGCCAAGACGGCGCTGTCCAAACCGCCGGAAAACGCGACCGCGCAGCTTCCGAAGCTCCGCAGCAATTGCAAGAGCCGCTCTTTTTTCTCCAGCAGCTCGGCCGGAAGCCCCTCGTCCGGAAGGCCCGAAGCGGCTTGCTCGTCTTCACCGCCTGGGAGATTGGAAGCGTGAGCCTTGCCTTGATCCATCGCTGACTTCACCCGACTTTCGCTGAAGGTGTCGGCGCACCGCGGACGATCCAGTGAACTCCAACCTTGCGCGATGCGTCGCCGGAACGGCGAGGCCGGTCCGCTCTTGGATTTTTCGCGCCGCGGACGCGGAAGTCAATCGCCGCAGTCGCGCCGCTTCGCGGAGCCGTCCGCGTTGCAACAAGCCGAGCACGATCGGCGACATCCGGCCGCGGATGTCGGGAGAAGCATCAATAGCACAAGCACCCGTCCTTCCGAGGTCCCATCGTAAGCGGCTCCCCGCCCCGGCCTTCGCCTCCGCGGTATCGCCCCGGCGTGTCGATCGTTCACGCCTTGGGGCGGGGAAGAAACATATCCGCGAAGCGAAGCCCCAGCGTGTCGATCATCTCGAAGCATCGACGCATGTCGATCGGTTTGTCGTCGAAGTTATTCGTACCGAGGGAAAACTTGGCCCCCATCTCCTTGGCCAATTGCAGGAATTTCAGCGGCGGGTATCCGCTGGAGGCATTGATCTCCAGTGCCACCCCGCGATCCACCGCCGCGCCGATGATCTTTCTCATCCGTTCCTCGGTCCAGAGGCGATCGTATTGGGACGCCACGGGCGGCGGCAGCCAGGTGGGATTGGCGAGAATCGAGATCGGCTCCCCAAGCACCCGCAGGTTATGCCGGACGTACCGTTCCATCCAGGCGTCGGGGTCGTCGATCGTATACTTGTCCGTGATCCACAACTTGACCGGCGGGCTGTCGTCGTGCGGCATCGGCATGATCATGGTGTCGGCAAGCACGTAATCCAGCCGGGCGACGAGGTCCGGTGCCAATACGTCGGCCCAGTCGCGATCATTGACCTGAACGCCCACGAACACCGGCCGTCCCGCGGCCCCGTCGAGGAAAGACCTTAGCTTGTCGTTGTCGTCGATAGGCCAGCCGCGGCCCACGTTCTCCAAGACGCCGCAGTTGATGCCGGTCACGGCCTGGCGAAGCACGGCCTTTTCCACCGTCATCCCGCCGCGAATGTGAACGTGGAAATCGGTGATCGGCAATCCGAGGGCCGCCATCTGATCGATCCACCCCGGCTTCAACCCGTAGCCTTCCTCGGATGCCCGCGGCTCGGCGAAGGGATCGGCGTCATCGGGCAGCAGCCGGATTCGAGGATTGCGGAATCGCATGCGGCTTCCCGGATCGTGGGCCTGGAGCGCGATGGTGCCCTCCGAAACGCGGCGGAGCCTCCGGTTCCTTGGCCGCGGCGGGTCCTCCGGCTCGACGTAATCCACGGTGGGAATGTCGTTGACCCAAACGCGAATGCGCTTGCCGATCACGCAGACGCGGACGCGAAACCAAACGTCATCCGGCAGCCAGGCCTTGTAAATATCGCGAATGGCGAATAGTCCGCCGGTGCGCCGGAATTCGGGACTGTTGCCGGTCATGGGGTACGAATTGTTGATTTGCACCTCGTACCCTTTCGGCGGCGACCCCGTCTCCACAAAATCGGTGTGAAAGAATATCCCCGAATTGGCGCTCTTCTCGGTGATCACGTCCACCATGAAATCGAAGTTGCGGAAGGGCGTCGGGGCCGCGTTGCCGACGTAGAAGAGATGGCTCCTCGGGCCGTCGGCGGCAAGCACGCCGTCGCGTACCCGCCAGCTTGCGGTATTCTCCGAGGCTCGCCAGCCGTCAAGATCGGTGCCGTTGAAGAGGGGAATCCACTTCCCCTCGCCCTGGGCGGCGGAGCCGGCGGCCTCGGCGGCGTCCGGACCCTGCGACATGTTGCAACCGGCGGCCGCGATGGCCAGGCTGGTGGCCAGAAAATCACGACGTTGCATGACTCGTTTGGCCGGGTGATTCCGGGGCGTTGACGTCTTTCTCATGGGGCTGTCTCCAATCAGCGACGCGACTTGGGGAAGGAACAACGGATGCACGCGGGAGCAGGCGATGATCGGCGAGGATCAAGGCTCTTCGGCCGACCGGCTTTGCCCACCGGCTTTTAGTTTTACTGCGGAGGATCGCCGAAAGGGACTTACCGATCTTACGCAGACTCACAAAGCTGCGTACCCCTGTTTGCTCAGCTTCTTATCCTGCGTGGTAACTGGACTTTTGCAAACTGCTCCCCTCTCCCTCTGGGAGAGGGGCAGTGGGTGAGCGCTTGGTGAAGTTGGGCAATCACGGCAAGCCGTTTTCGCGGCTAATTGCCGTCACCATAACCCTCTTCCAACGCGGACGAAACCTTGTCACCACAATTTACAAAAGTCCAGCAGTAAAATTAGGGTGACAAAACAACATAGATGGCGTCGGCGGGCAAGTCCAGGGAGACGCCGCCGTCTCCGTTTTCCACCGGTATCGTCCCGGATGGGTAGCCGTTCACGTCCAGTCGCGTGGCTTTCCTGACGTTCGGATTCTTCACCGTCAAACAGACCTTCGTGGCGCCTACACGCCAGGGCCCGCAGCCGGTATCGACGATCTGCTTGCCCCGCAGGGTGACGCCGTCCGACTGCACTTCCGCGTCTCTTTCGATCCAGCCGGTCGGGCGAATGGTAGTGCCGACCTGTACCAAGATTTTTTCCGAGGCGGCCAGCGGCCGTTGATCGAGCGGGACCACGGTGACGGCCGCATATTCGTTTTGCGACTCGATGACGGTATCCGCCAGTTCCAGCCTTCCGCCGGCGGCCTTCAAGAAGCCGGCCCAACTTTGGCATCGGGGCGAGTTGATGGCCAAACTGCCGTTTCGATAATCGAGTGCGATCTCGCCCGTCAAGCCGGTGACGACGCCGCGGTCCCGATCGATGTAGCGATCGAGTTGGACCGTACGGCTATTGCTTTCTTCCCCGTCGAACTTGACCACCACCGGCCCCACGAAGAAGGCCAAACGGTCGATCTCCTGGCGAATGGGGGAGTTTGGGGCGAAGTCGCCTTGATCCCGGTTCGGATCGAATTTTCCCGCCTCGGAAATGATTGGCACGCGGCGTTCCCACATCCCGCGTAGGGATCGCTCTTCATAGACGGCGGGTTGATCGGCCTCTCGAATGAAGCCCAGCCGGTATGCCAGCGCGGCGGCCGGGAACATGCCCGCGTGGGTGGGAATCGCGCTGGACCACTTCTTCAGGGAATTCAGGTTTCCGACCTTCCAGTACGGCCAAACCGGATCGACGTGCCACGTTTCGTCGTCGAACGCGAACCAGTAGAAGGAGTCGACTCCCGTCAGCGACATGTAAGCCGCCGCCATGATGGGGCCTTCCGCCTGGTACAGCGACGGGCTGGTCCACGAGACCTCGGTGATCAGCATCGGCTGTCCCGCAGTCTGTTTGAGCGCCCCGGGGAACTCCTCGGGCTTCAACAGATTGGACTGACTCACGAAGAAGTGATTGGGATCGATCCGCCAGCCGTTCATGGGACCGCTGTGGATGCCGCCCGTGTAACGGTTGATGGCGGACACATCCGCGGCGGTGTAGGTCCAACGTTCCACGTCTTCCAACAAGACGGGATCGGCCGTCCGCCAATTCGTCGCGTTGATGAGTTGCTTGCAGCCGAGGTCCCG
>JAAZNR010000307.1 GCA_012798155.1 Thermogutta sp.
CGGGTACTCCCATCGGCGGTCTTCCGGGGCCAATGGGATTGATCGGAGGAATCTGTAGCCCCAGTGGGTCCCCCCACACAGCAACATTGTTGCGAACGTACCGGTACAAATTCCCATCGCCGGCGGCGAACCCGATCGGGTCCTCGCTCAGCCAGCGGCCGACGGAAGAATCGTACCAGCGGTTGAGGTTGTATCGCAGCCGACTATCTTGGTCGAAGGGTCGGCCGGTGAAGAGGAAGGGACTATCCACCGCCGGCTTAGGTCGGCGGCTCAGGCTCCTGCTTCTACCGTCGATCCACTCTCCAAGAGGGCGCACCGGCTACCCCGGCAGAAAATCGAATGCCTTTATGTACCCACGCCCCCGGCCCTATTCCACTCGCCATTCCAGTATCCCGCCCGAGAACTTTTCCCGAAGCTGTACCTCCAATCGCAGGCCGTGGGTCTCGACGGGAGAGAAATCTACCCGATTGAATGCGTCTTTCCGGACACCGAACTCATCGTCGGTGGTGACGGGCCGCCATTCGGTCCCATCGAGATAGAGCAACTTCCAGCTTGCGGGAACGCGGCATTGGCCGCCCGCCGGCTCGTCATCGAACCAGTAGACTTCGGCGGAGGAGAGCTTGACGGGCGAGGGCCAATGGTATTCGACCCACTCCGCCGTGCCGCGATGGTCCCACCAGGTGAACCGTGGGATACCGTGATCACTGGAGTTTTGAGGAATCAACGCGTCGTTGAGGGCCTCCACTTGGTCGTTGGCGTTGCAGTGCGAAGCGGCGGGTTCGGCGGCTTCCAACGGCGTCAACGGCTCGTCTTCGCCTAACGTCGCCGGATCGAGAGGACGATACAGCAGCCCTTGCCAAGAGGGATCGTCCGTTTGGGGCCGGCGAGACTTGCCCGATTGTCGAACCCAGACCACCATGGGGCCTGGGTCGCGGTGATCCCAAGCGTAATAGGGGACGGCCGTGACTCGACGATGATCGGCCGTATCGGCCTGCAAGACTACGATCCCGCCGAGGAGGTCGGGACGGTATTCCGTCTCCGGTCGCAGGTCCTTAGCCAGCACGATCTTGCGGACGTCGAAGCCGTTATCCGCGCCTTCGAAACAATAAACCAGCGGACCTCTTTGGAGGGCGACGCGGCCGCGATCGGCCGCCACGGCCGGATGGGCCTCGATCCGCTCGACCGGCATGGCCAAGCCCAGGTCCACGCGATCCCCTTCCGTCCAAAGGCGGCGGAGGGCAAGATAACCCTTCTCGATCACCGGGCTATCGACCGTTTGTCCGTTCACGGCGGCCTTGAACTCACGGCACCAACCGGGGATGCGAAGCTTGAGCGTGAATTCCCGCGGCTCTTTCGGGAACAGGCGGATTCCCACGTCACCCTCCCAGGGATAACGTCCCTCTTGGCGAATCCCCAATTGCCCCCCCGTGGTATCCAGAACGGCGCTGCCCGCCACGTACAGGTTGACGAAGACTTCATGCGGGTTGGTGCGTTGCATATAGACGTAGCCCGGCACGGAGGGGATCAGCCGCACCACGTTCGTGGGGCAGCACGCGCAGCCGAAAAACGGTTGGCGGTGGTGATTGCCCGCCGACGCCAGGGGGTTGACGTAAAAGAAATGCTCGCCGTCCAAGGCGACGCCCGCCAAGACGTTGTTGTAGAGCGATCGCTCCAAGACGTCGGCGTAGCGGGCGTCTCCGTGCATGAGCGCCAAACGGTACGACCAGAAGGCGACGCCGATCGCGGCGCAGGTCTCGCAATACGCGGATTCGTTGGGCAACTCGTAGGGATCGCCGAAGGCCTCGCCCGCATGACGAGCGCCGACGCCCCCCGTGATGTAGAGTTTTCGCAGGGTGACGTCCTTCCAAATGCGGTCCATGGCGGCCATCAGTTCCGGGTCGCCGGTATAGGCCGCCACATCCGCCACGCCTGAATAGAGGTACATGGCGCGCACCGCGTGCCCGACGATTTCCGACTGCTCGCGGACCGGGAGATGGTCTTGGCAATACGGGCCGTACGACGGCCGGTGCGTGCTATCTCCGCGTTGATCGATGAAGAACTTGGCCAGGTCGAAGTAGCGCCGCTCGCCGGTTACCTCGTACAGCTTGACCAGGGCCAACTCGATTTCCTCGTGGCCGGGCACGCCGTACTTTTTCCCGGGGCCGAACACGCTGTCGATATGGTCGGCCAGGCGGATGGCCACGTCCAGGAGCGTGCGTTTGCCCGTGGCGCGATAGTGCGCGACCGCGGCCTCGAAAAGGTGGCCCGCGCAATACAATTCATGCATCACCGGCAGATTCGTCCATCGCTTGTCCAACCCGGTCAGCGTGTAATACGTATTCAGATAGCCGTCTTCGCGTTGGGCGGCGGCGATCCATGCGATGACGCGATCCATCCGCTGCTCCAATTCGGGGTCCGGCGCGGCCGCCAGCGCGTACGAAGCCCCCTCCAAGACCTTGTAGACGTCCGAGTCGTTGAAGTAGATGCCTTCGAATTCCCCCTCCATCAAACCGGCCGCCTTGGCGAAATTGGAAAAACGACCTGTTTCCTCGCACCAACGAAAATTGTGCGGAATGGACCGGTCGTGATTCGTCTTCAACCGAACCGACCAAAAACCGTCATCCAATTGAACGGCGGTGAACGGGACGGGCGTCAAACGATGGGCCGCGGCCGGAACTTCTTCGCCTCTCGTCGGGAGGGCCGCGGGCAGCAGGCCCGCGGCCGCTATACATGCGGAGAGAGCGCGAATCAAGGTCGGTTTTCCAAAGTGCCTCATCATAGCCTCCGGATAACGTATACCGAGCAGTCTGCACGGATCGCACGGACTACAAAATGGAAAGCCGTCATTCGACGGGGCAACTCGCCCCACATCGAATCCTCCGTTGCGTTGGGACGATCCGCCGTGCACCGCACGCGCGGTCGGTGTGCGATCTTTAGATTCCTTGTTTTTTAGCCTCCCAGCGCCGTCGTTGCAATCGCGCACAAGAATCGTGCCAGCGGTTGGCTCGTATAATCGCCCACATGCGCCATAGACCTCATTGCCGCACGCGCGTTCGCGGCGAGCGATGCGATCCTGCGCCTCGTTCTCGATTACGCATCCGTGACTTCCGAGCGGTCGCGTTCCAATTGCTCGAGTCTGGCTGGAATTGCGAGGATGGAGGCCAAGAGGGCCAACGCAAGCTGTCCGAAAACGAAGAACAAATACGTTATGACCGGGAAAAGGCCGCCGAGAATCAGGAAGAGCCGCCCCGACGTCTGGAAGGCGAATTCC
>JAAZNR010000308.1 GCA_012798155.1 Thermogutta sp.
GGTAGTCGCAACTCTGGGATCTCTGCGTTCTTTGCGGGTAGGCGTTCACGCGACAGCAGCGGCAGTCTTTGAAACGCGGAGACGCAAAGTCCGTCTTTGAAACGCAGAGGGCGCAGAGGGCGCGGAGAAAGAAAAATGGGTAGCCGCAACTCTGCGTTCTCGGCGTTCTTTGCGTTCCCTTTCATGCCCAGAAGGCCGATACCTTTCCGTTCCGGCCGGGCGTCCGGGGGCTTCGCTGCGCTACGACCCCAGCCACCCGGGTATTTCTCTCAGCCACCCGGCCATTTTCCCCGGCCACCCGACCGCGCCCCCCTTGCTTTTGCCCCGCGCTATTCTCGCGCCGCCTCGGTTGGCGGTGGCGCGCGGACGATCAACTCGTCGCCGTCAGACCGCGCGAACGGCGCCTTCCGCGCGCCGCCGCGGCGACAACACCGACAACACCGGCGGGAAGGAGCCACCAGATTGCAGGCTCCGGCACCGGCACGACGGTTCCGTTGAGCGTGATGTTGTCGAAATCGACAGTGCTGTAACCGCCGGTGCTCGCGTAGACATAGAAGCGAAACGTCACTGGTCCGGCAATGTTCTGGAACGTCTCTGGCGACAGGTCGACGCTCACGTGGTTCCAGGTGGTAGGAGCCGAGGCGCCGGTCTGCTCGGCGAGCGTGCCGGAGAAGTTGTCCAGACTGCTCCGCAGCACCCAACCGCGATCGGCATAACGGCGGGCGACATCGAACTCGAGGCTGCTCAGGTTGATCGCAAGGCCGGGCTCCGGTTCGAACGAGAACGAGAAGGCCGAGTCCCAAAAAATCGCCCCATCAGCCGTCCCGACACCGTCGGCGGGATCGGCGTTAAGATAGGGCGTGCCGTCCTGCGAAGGATACCAGTTCCAGACTGCCAGCCACGCCGTGCCCGCGTCGCCGATTCGCATGTCGACCGAGTCTTTCAGATTCGGGTGGATCTCATCGGGAGCAAGCCAATCCGCGGTTTTCACCCAGCCGGTACCGATCGTCGGAAAGGTGTATTGGAGGATGATCTCGGCTCGCACGGACGGAGCGGCGAAGCAGATAACGGCTAGACATCCGATCGCGGCATGAACAGCACGCATGGAGGTACCTCCACAGAGCGCAACGATTCACAGGGTTCTTGCACCTGTCATGCCTGCCGGAACCCCACAGCGGCCGGCCGACAAGCGTCATTTTAGACAGGTGAATATAGCTTGGCAAGCCCACGCCTCCCCGACAATTTGCCGCAATTGGTAACCGTTCACGGGCCGGTCCGGTCCGTCTTTGAAACGCAGAGGGCGCAGAGGGCGCGGAGAAAGAAGAATCGGTAGCCGCAACTCTGCGCTCTCGGCGTTCTCTGCGTTCCCTTTCATGCCCCGAAGGCCGATACTTTCCCGTTCCGGCCGGGCGTCTGGGGGCTTCGCTGCGCTACGACCCCAGCCACCCAGGTATTTCTCTCAGCGACCCGGGTATTTCTCGCAGCCACCCGGCCATTTCTCCCGGCCGCCCGCCTATTTTCCCCGGCCGCCCGGCACAAGCGAGGGCCGCGCTCCGTCGTGGCCGAGTGCATGATACCGGCGGATTCGCCCCGGCCGCCCGGCCGGTAAATCCCGCCGCCCGCACCGGCCTCACCGGGCTGGAAGGGTATGCTCGAAGGTCACGCCGTCAGGGTCCCGCACTGACTCTAGGCGGGCGGGACCGCGCAAAAAAAGGGGCGAACCGCAGTCGATTCGCCCCCATGGCCGGCACGCTGAAAAGACGTGAGCCGCCGCTCGACGTCACGCCGCCGCCAACACTCGTTGCATATCGGCCTCGGCGCTGGAACCGATCAACCGCAGGTCGTATTTCTCCTGGAGAACGCGGAACACGTTGGGCGTGATGAAGGCGGGCGGCTTGGGGCCGATGGTCACCCCCTTCACTCCCAGATAAAGCAGCGTGAGCAGGACGGCGACCGCCTTCTGTTCAAACCACGAGAGGACCAGCGTCAGCGGCAGGTCGTTGACGCCGCAGTGGAAGGCCTGGGCAAGCCCCACCGCGACCTTGATCGCCCCGTAGGCGTTGTTGCACTGGCCCATGTCCAGCAGCCGGGGCAGACCCAGCAGCGTGCCGTAATCATAGTCGCGGATGCGGTACTTGCCGCACCCCAGGGTGAGGATGAAGGAGTCGGGCGGCGCGGCCCGAGCGTAATCGCTGAAGTAATTGCGTCCCACCTCCGCCCCGTCGCATCCCCCGATCACGAAAAACCGGCTGATCTTGCCTTCCTTGACGGCCTGCACGATCGTGTCGGCCATCCCCAGGATGACGTTGTGGTGGAAGCCCACGACGGAGCTGCCGGTGCGATTCTCGGGCAAGGGCTTGCACCGCCGGGCGGCCTCGATGACCGGCGAGAAATCGTCGTCCTTGAGCCGCCTGCCCCCCGGCACGGCCGTCACCCGCGTCGTGAACACGCGATCCTTGTAGCTGTCCCTGGGGATCAGGATGCAGTTGGTCGTGGCCACGATGGGACCGCTGAAGTCCTCGAACTCGCGGCGTTGCTTTTGCCACGCCCCGCCGTAGTGCCCCGCCAGATTGGGGTGCTCGCGGAGCTTGGGGTACATGTGAGCGGGGAGCATTTCGCCGTGCGTGTAGACCTTGATGTCCGTGCCCTCGCATTGCTTCAGCAAGTCCTCTAGGTCGCGGAGGTCGTGGCCGGTGATCAAGATGCCGGGCCCGGCTTGCGTGCCCTCTTGCACCGTGGTGGGCGAAGGCTCGCCGTATCGCCGCACATGGCCCTCGTCCAGCAATTCCATCACCCTCAGGTTGTGCTTGCCGCACTCCAGCACCAATTCCAGCAGGCTGTCCCGATCGAAGTTGACGTTGGTCATGGTGGCGAAGAGGGCCTCTTCGATGAAGGCGTTGACCGACTCATCAGTCATGCCCAGGCGCCGCGCGTGGTTGGCGTACGCCGCCATGCCTTTCAGGCCGTAGAGCAGCGTCTCTTGCAGGGACTGCACGTCCTGGTCCTTGCCGCAGACCCCGGGGCTGGTCACGCAGCCCGAGCAATTCGCCGTCTGTTCACA
>JAAZNR010000309.1 GCA_012798155.1 Thermogutta sp.
CCGGCGAGCGTCCCCCGTCAGCGGCAAGGGGGCGGACATCGCCCGCAGGACGGGCCACGGCTTGCGACAAATCCCTCCGTTGATGAACAGGTCGCCCTCGCGGATCGTGACGGTCTCGCCCGGCAGTCCCACGATCCGCTTCACCAGCATCCGCGAGGCCGCCGACGGGTCTCGCAAGGCCGCCGCCTCCCAGCGACCGGGCCGGCGGAAGAGGAACGGGCTGCGGAGAATCCAGACGAGGTCGCCCATGCTTCGGGCGGCGTTACGGTCGGAAATCGTGACGCGCCGCCCGCAATACGGACACACGCCGAACGCCGGCGGCGCCTCGTCTGGCATGGGCAGCACGGGAAACACTCGCCCGCACCGCTCGCAACGCACCCGATAGTGTCCCCCGATCAACCCCGGGACCATGGAGCCGCCTTGCACGCGATGCGGCCGCAGCGACGTGACGAAGACCCGATCGGCCGTCATGACCGCCGCCAAGAGGAGGACCGCGGCGCGAACGAAGCGGACGGCCCCCCCGCCCGCCTGCCGGCTACGTCTGGGAACGGGCGGCCGACTTGAGACCTCGGTCCCCGGCGCGGCCGTCGGCCCGGCCGAGGCAACCGTCGTCACCGCCTCGGTTGAGGGAGCGATTTCGCCTGGGGACACGGCGTCGCGCGGCGAACCGAAAAAACGCCGAAACAGAGAGGTATTCGGGCGAACGGGCATCACATCCGCCGCAGGTAGTCGATCGCTTGCCGGACCTCGGCGGCGGGCTGCTCGTCGCCGACGGCGCGGACAAAGAAATCGCCTTGATAACCCACTTTTTCCAGACTACCCAGAACCTCCGCGTAATCGACGTCGCCGGTGCCCAGGGGGGCGATTCGCCGTCCGCCCGACCCGCCACCCAAAACGGCATCCGTCGCGTGGACCACCGTGACGGACGTTCCGACGGCCTGGAGGGCCTGTTGAGGGGAATGTCCGAAGGCGGCCAGCAGCCCAGGATCGAGGTCCAACCCTACCCCTTCGCCGGGGAGCATCTTCAAGAGCCGGGCCAACTCTTCGCCCGAATCCTCTCCCAACTCCCCTGTCAGCATGACTCCTTCCCGCTCGCTATAGCGGATCAGATCGGTGAGGACATCCACGATCAAGGGGGTTTGCCCAGCACTGTCGGGTGATGCGTCCTCGGCCTCTTGGGGCAAACGTCCCAGCCGATTGGTGACGAAGCAAGCCCCCAGCGCGGCAGCCAGTCGCATGGCGGTCTTGGTCCCCTCCACCCGCCGCTCGACGTCCTGGGCGTCGTCGTAACCCCTTTTGGTGCGGAATCTTACGACGGAGAGGCGGAGGTTCCTGTCGCTCAACTGCTTGCGGATCTCGCGGACGGCGGTCTGGCCCAGCTCGCGCCACGGCAATTGCCGTCGCAGGTCGATCTCGACGGCCTCCACGCCCAAACGGCGGGCGGTCTCCAGGCACGGCAACCAGTCCAGACCCAGCGAGGCCAGATCCACGGCCGGACGAATTCTCAGCACGGATCAATCCTTTTTAACTTGCCGCGGCACCCGACGCCGAAACCCAAGTAGGTACGGGCAGCGCGTTCGGCCCGCGCAATCGGGTTTATCCCAGCCTACGAAACTCGTTACAGCAGTCGGAATCGCGATTCGCCGGGTCGGGCGACCGCCGCCGCAACACCTGCGAACGCCCAAACCCTTATGTCCCAGTGCCCACGTTCGATCATCCCGGTCCGCGGTGACCCCCGCCTGCCCGTCCGGAGAGGCGGCGGAGCGGCAGGGACTTATCGCTACCTTCCACGGCGAGGGAAGGGGCGCGCCTTTTCCGCGCTTTTGGCGGTCGGGCTGACGCTCTCTGGGATCATTGTAGGGGCCGGCGCGGAGAACCCCAAGTCCGCCGATACCAACTCCAAGTCCGGCGATCTCGGCGCGGAGGCACCCAACGTCACGGCCTCGTCCGGCGGTCCGCGGGTCGTCTCTGCCGATGCGTCGGCCGGCGACCCCCTTGATACCCGCCCCCTGCCCGGTACGCAGCCCGTCTATAGCCTGGACTTCAGCGAACCGGCGGACATCAATTACGACAATTGGCCGGACCACTGGACGCGTCGGGTAGGCAGCGGTTTTCCTGAATATCTGAAGATGGAAATCGTCGCCGCGCCCTCGCCCGACTCGCCCCGC
>JAAZNR010000310.1 GCA_012798155.1 Thermogutta sp.
ACAATTCTGCTATCGGTTCTGCCATCGGTGGTCATGCCACATCTCGATCTCGAAGTCTCCGGCCGCGAGCCTGGATTACTAGGGGTCACGCCCTAAGGGAACGGTCAGCAGTCTACGCGGTAGACATACCACGATTCCGAAAGTCGTCCATACCCCCTATTCGCGAAAATTCGCGTGCATTCGCGGATTTCGGTCCCGCTTAAGATTCACGTATACGGATCCTATACGTATACGTTTAAGGACAACATAGCAGGACGGCCTTGCAATGCCGGGGCAAACAAGGCTCCCTGTGCGCGTGGGTTAAGGCCACGCGCGGGCCGTTCGCGTTCTAGCCGCCGGGCTATGCGGGGCGGCCTCCGGCTGCCGCTCTTGCCCGACCATCCGTGGTTCCAGGGCCGCCTCGCGACCGGCTTCTCACACGCGGATGTCCGCCGCATCGCGGAGCTTTTTCCGCAGTCGGCAGAGTTTGGCGCGAAGGGGGCCGGCCGGGCAATCCAGCAGCCGCGCGATTTCGGCGATCGTCATGCCCTCCAATTGGAGCTGGAATAGGCGTCGCTCTTCCGCCGTCAGCTTTTCCAGCAATCGGGACAAGTAATCCTCGTTTTCCAATTCCAAGACGCCCGCCTCGTGTTCGTGACCGGCGACCTGAGCGAGTGCCGCTTCGGGAATGGAAGGGACGTTTTTTCGCCGTTGCCTCCGCCAGTACAGGGCGACCTTGCGGCGGATGACCGTAGCCGCCAGGGCCACCAATTGCTCGGGCGAATCGAGCTGGAATCGGCCCGCCCGCAGACCGGGAATCAGCATCCGCTTCATCGATTGCACCAGGTCCAGCGTATCGACTTGGGAACGCAGGAGGGGGCCTAAGGAGACTCGGGCCACGATCTCGAATTTCGGTTCGCAGCGCTGGAGCAGACAGGCGAGCGCGGCATCGCACCCGCCCGCCGCGCGACGGACCAGCTCTTGAAAGTCCATCTCCGCAAAAGGCGGCGATTCGTTTTGCGGATGCGTTTCGCGGTTCATGGCGTGCAACGGTCGGGAATCAGGCCGTATCGGAGACATGGGAATGGCGGCAACCCGGCGCGTCGTTCGGCCGCTGCGGCGTCGAGGCGGGGACGGAACAATCGCCTATCTATTATAATGCGGGAATGCCTCGGCGGTGTCGGTCGTCGGCGGGGCCGACCTTGCCCCAAGGTCACACCGCCGTCGTTTGGACCCGCGGATGCGAGCGTTCGCAGGTCGTTCCTGTCTCGAAGTTGTGCAAACCGGGAATCGGTCCGCACATCGGTTGGAGAGGAGAGGAACTTTCGCACATGTCGGATGATTCCCCGCTCCTTCGCGTGGAGCATCTTTCGCTTTCGCTGGGGGGACGAACGATACTCCGCGACGTGAGTTTTGCGCTTCGTGAGGGCGAGTACGTATGCCTGGTGGGCGCGAACGGCTCGGGCAAGACCACGTTGCTGCGGTGTTTGATCGGCTACTATGCTTCGTATTCGGGGAGCGTCTTGTGGTGGGGCCGTTCGGGGCGGACGTTGTCACAAAAACAATTGGCGCGCCGCGTGGCCTATGTACCCCAGGGCGAGGGGCGATCCGCGCCGTTTACCGTCGCGGATTTCGTGATGATGTCCCGCTACCCCCATTGGAGCCCCTTCAGCGCCCCGCGCCCGGCGGATCGCCAAGCCGTCGCGCGTGCCCTGGAAATGACCGATGCCTCGCACCTGAGCAGCCGCGTGGTCAGGAGCCTGAGCGGCGGAGAGCGGCAGCGGGTTTGCCTGGCCGCCGCCCTGGCCCAGGAGGCCGAGGTCCTGCTGCTCGATGAGCCGACGGCATTCCTCGATTATCGCCACCAGGAGGACCTCCGCCGCCTGCTGGCCCGGTTCAATCGCGAATACGGAGTGACGATCCTGGCCGTGACGCACGATTTGAACGCGGCCGTGCTGTCGGGCGAACGGGTAATGGCCTTGCGCGAGGGAACCTTGGCTTTTCAGGGCACGCCCCGCGAATTGATGCGCCGCGACGTGCTGGAACGCATTTACGCCGCCAAGCTGGTCCTGGCGCCGCATCCGACCGCCGAGCTGCCCATGGTCGTGCCATCCGTGCCCGAGGAGCAAACGTGAAGCGTGCCGACCTGCTCCTCATCTGGGTCTTGCTCCTGGGAACGGCGGTCCTGATCACGGCGCCCCTGATCGGGCCGAAATTACTATCGCCCACCCTGTTTTGGTCGGGAGCAGAGAGCCTGGATGCGCGAATCCTTCGCGAGATTCGCATTCCGCGGGTATTGGCGGCCTTTACGGCGGGGGCCGTCTTGGCCCTGGGCGGGATGACCTTCCAGGCCATGTTCCGCAATCCCTTGGCCACGCCTTACACGCTGGGCATCGCGGGCGGGGCCTCGTTCGCGGCCGCCCTGGCCATCCAACTCGGATGGATCGCCTCCTGCTTCGGCGTCTCGCTGATCTCCCTGGCGGCCTTCGTCGGGGCCTGCGGCGTGATCCTGCTGGTCTTCGGCCTGAGCAGGTTCCGCGCGGATTTCTCGACCGAAACGCTTTTGCTGGCGGGCGTCACGCTCAGCTTCTTTTTTTCCAGCATGATTCTCACCCTCCAGTATCTCAGCGATCCCACACGGACCTTCCGCATGTTGCGCTGGATGATGGGCGGACTGGAGGGTGCCGCCGGCTACCGCGACTGGCTCGCGATCCTGCTGCCCGCCCTGCCGGCCGTCGTCGCCCTGGCCGCCATGCGGCACGAGATGAACCTGCTGGCGCTGGGGGAGGAGTGGGCGATCGGGCGGGGAGTGGCCCTGGCTCGCACCAAGGCCGTGCTCCTGGGTCTGGTCGGTTGGATGGTCGCCTCGGTCGTCGCCGTATGCGGTCCGATCGGTTTCGTCGACCTGATCGTGCCGCACATCTGCCGCTTGCTCGTGGGACCCGATCACCGCCGGCTGTTTCCCGTGACTCTCGCCTGCGGCGGGGCGTTCCTGGTAATCTGCGACACCGCGGCGCGGACCGTCTTGGCCCCGACCGAGATTCCCGTGGGCATCGTGACTTCGCTGCTGGGCGGCCCGTTCTTTTTGTGGTTGCTGGTCCGAAGATCGCCGAATGCCGGCGTATCATGAGCCGGGCGACTGGGGGGCGGCCGCCGGGGCGGCGTCCCGGCGCAGCCTCACGGCGCAGGCTCACGGCGCGGCCGCCTTCCCGTGCAACTCCTTGAGCATCTCCACGGCCTGGGCTACCAATAATTCGCCCGAACCTTCCGCGCAGCGGGCACTGATCGCTTCGTACTGCCCTTCGGCATAGGCGGAACGGTGCGGTAGATAGCCCAGCGAACCGTTCGCCAATTCCACGAGAAAGGTGTGGCGGAAGGGCGAAGCGGCCTTGATATTGAGACCCAGCGTGACGAAGACCTCGCCCGGCAAGGCCACCCAGGCGACGTCGTCGCCAAGGGTTATTACTTGGACCTCGGCCGCTAAAGGTTCGCCCTTGCGGTCCGCCACGTCCAAGACCTTGTACGCGAAAACCTTGTCCAAAAACGCGGCCTTGTCGCCCTGGGCCGTGATTTCGCGGGCACGGTTCAAATCGTCCTCGCTGATCGGGGCCAAGGGGAGGGGAACGATTCGGCTTGCCGCTTGCAACGGACCGTTCGAGGTCGGACGCATCCGCATCAGGGCCTTGAAGACGTCACCCGCGAGAACGGTACCGATGCGTCGCGCCTCTTCCGGTCCCTTCTGCGCGACGGGCGAGCGGACGTCGATGTGGTTGATGTCGCCGGACGCGCCGTTGGCGAAGAGTGTGACGAAGTCGGCTCCTTTGTTTTCGGCCGACAGCCGGGAGAGCGCGCCCGGGTAGTCCGCGGAAATGAGCGTCCCGCCCGTGGTGTCGGCGTGCAAGGCGAAATTGACATACGCGGCCGTGGGGCGGCGATCGGCCGTCTCGACGTACAAGACGAGGAGCTCCGGATCGATAGGCCCGATGGGGCGGATGATCTTGGGATTCAGCTTGCCCGGGTTCCAGCCGACCGACCCGTCGGTCATCCAGAAGCGGCGATTGAAGGAAATGTCGTGTTCCTCGTAACGTGCCACGAAGACCGCGGACGGCGCCCGGCCGCGGTATGCGGCGGCGACCGCCTGGGCGATTTTGGCGGGAAGCTCGGCTGCGTAGGCGATAGCGATGTCGGACGCCCCGCCGTCCGCGGCGTCGCGTTGGGAACCGCGCGGCAGGGACGGCCCGGTGTGCGTGTGCGTCGCGGAAACCAACACGGCCTCCGGGGGGATGGCAACCTCGGCCGCGATCAGGCGTCGCGCTTCATCCGTGACGGTTTGCGGAATGCTGATCAGATCGCAGGCCACCAGCGCGACCGCCTTTTCGCCGTCGTCGATCACCAGGGCCTTGGCGAAGAGGTCGTCCAGGACGCCCTCGCTGCCCCGCGGAGAGTAGTAGCCCGCCATGGGGATGCCGTTCGGCGGCGTAATGACCGCCGTCGCCGCCCCGACTTGCAAGCTCTTGGCTGGTTCGGCGGCCGCACCCTGACATGCCGAGCCGAAAAACGCGATCATGGCACCGGCCAGGTACGCGGCCGGGATGCGTGCCGATCCCATGGCTATTCGCTTCCCTCGTCGCATGGCTTTCGCTCCCGCCGACAGCGTCGGTCTTCTTCTGGCGATTCTCACGCTTCTTTCGGAAATTCCCGTGCTTCTTTCCGAGATTCTCGCGCTTCTGCCGGGGATACCCACGGTTTGCCGAGCCGAACCGGGCACGGATCGGTCCCCTATCTCGCCGTAAGGGTCGCACAAAGGACCGGCCGGGTCAAGCGATTTCCAAATTGCCTGTCGAAAACCATTAGAAATGACCCCCATTGCGACCAATAGAAACGACCCCGTTTCGAAGCCATTGGAAATGTCCCCGGATACCGACGAGGAAATGTCGCGGGGTCTTGGATCAAGTCGCGGGGTCTTGGATGAAGTCGTGGGATGTCGTGGGATCTTGGATCAAAAGGCGGACGCGACGGAGCGCGTCCCTCCCCACGTCCGAAGTTCGATCCGGCAACCCGAGCCGGCGGTGGCAGCGCCGCGAAGACAGGTGTCTGGGGGCTTCGCTACGCTACGACCCCAGCCACCCGGCCGCGCTATTAACACGAGCCGCCGGCACAAGCCGGCGGTGAAATCGCCGCAGGAACGTTGCAATCGTGGGTAGCGCTCCACCGCTAGCTCACGCTAGCGGCTCGCGCTCGCGCGTTGCGCATCCCCGAGCCGGCGGTGGCGGCGCCGCGAAGACAGGTGTCTGGGGGCTTCGCTACGCTACGACCCCAGCCACCCTTTCTGGGTTGCCGCGGCCTTAAAACGGTACCCGTGCTGCGCCCAAAGTCGAGCGACGGCGGTGGGAGACCGGATTCGCGGCGATGTTGCAGACGTCGCCCGCCCATGCGAAGAGTCGAACGACTCGAGGGGAGACCACGCCCAAGCTAGGCGGAAGGACGACGGTAGTGCTGGTAGGCCGACAGCACCTCGTAGAGGTCGGCGGAGATGGTGATTTCTTCGTCTTGGAAATCGGAAAGCCAGGTCCGCTCCGATCGGACGGCATCCACCAAAAGGGGGAGAACCTCTCGCAGCGGAACGCTGACCACGGAGGTTACGTTGACCGGCTGGGCGGTTTCTTCCTCTTCGGCGGGACCGTAATAGACGCGGAGATGCGACGGCATCATGCTGGCGTTTGCTCCTTCCCTGGAACCACCGACTGCCACCCTGGCCCGAGGCTCCGGCGGCAGTCGCGCCGGCCGGCGCAGGCGGAAGTCGCTTGACGCATCCTTCGCGCGTCATGTATCGGCGGTACGAACGAAGGAACTTGAAGGTTTTTTCAAAGGGAGCCGGTCGCAACGCTTCGTTCGGCAGTAAGGGAAAGATGGGAGAAGGCGGCAATCATCATGCCGCTCTCCGCGTATTCCGAACGCCGCCGGGAGCGGAGAATGTCGAACGCCTTTGGGGGTCAAACGGCACCGCTCGGCGGGGCGTGGGACAAGCGTGGGGCAAAGCCGTACCCTCCCTCCAGGGCGGCCGGCCGGCGATCCAGGCCGGATGGTTGAACCGAATATCTCGCATTCGCCCTTTTCCGGCAAGCCCCGGCTTGCGTATGATGAGTGATACGTCGCGTGGCTCGGTCGGAGATGCGTGATTGCGGCCGCCTATGCCGCGAAATCTCGCACAGTCTCGTTCGAAGCGAACCCGCCCGCCTCCGTCGGCCTCTGGTATTGAGCTGGGCCGCTCCACATCCACGGCACGTCTTCGGTCCGGTTTTTTCGCCTCGGTTCCCCTATGATCTCCCCAGCGTCCAACCTGTCCCAGACATCCGCTCCTACGCCCACTTTTCACGGCGATCCGGCGGCAGGTAGCACGGAGAAACCGTTTCCGAACGACGGCGATGACGTCGTGCCCCCGTCTCTTTCGGAATCCGGGCGGGAAGCGACCCGCAGCCGCCCCGCGACGGATCGCGTGTACGATTTTTCTTTCTGGTGTGCGTACGCCTCGTATACGCTCGTCTCGATTGCCGCCACGTTGCTCTGCCGCTATGCCGACTTCGTCAGCTTTCTGGGCGGGGATGAGTTCCACCTGGGCTGGATCGTCGGCGTCGGGATGGTCGGCAGCCTGGTCGCCAGGTTCGCGGTGGGGCGAGGGATCGACCGCTACGGGGCCAAGAGGGTCTGGTTGATTTCCACGTTGGGCACAATGGCGGCCTGTTGCGTCCATGTGTGGATTGCCGACTATCGTTCCCCCTGGATCTATGCGGCCCGGGTGATCTACGTATTGATGCTGGCGACCGTTTACAGCTCATCGTTGACGCTGATGTCGGCCAGGGCGCCGCGCGGGCGTTTGGCGGAGGTGATCGGGATATTCGGTTCCGCGGGATTCGCCGGCGTGATCCTGGGCGCCCCGCTCGCGGATTGGCTCTTCTCCGGCGCCGTGCCGACGCGGCAACTGATGGACGAAATGTTCCTCATCGCCGCGGGTCTCTGCGCCTTGTCGCTGCCGCTCGCGTGGATCGTTCCATCGGGGAATGAGGAGCAGGCGGCGATCGCCTCCTCCGGAGGGGCGAGCCGCGGCCGGCGGCGAAAGGCTCGGGTGGAGCCGATCTTTACGACGTTGCGGCGGTATTCCCCGGGACCGTTGATCGCCATCGGCATCGTGGCCGGGGCCGGGCTGAATATCCCCCAGACGTTTCTGCCGCGTTACGTGGCGGACTTCCAGCAGAACGTCATCAGCTCATTTTTCGTGGTCTACGCCCTCACGGCCCTTGTGGTCCGCGCGGTGTTGCTCCGAAGACTCCAGCGTCTGGGGATGGAGCGGATCATCATCGGCGGGATGGGCTTATTGACCTTGGCCTTTCTCTTGTTCCTGCCCGTCCGAGATCCGATGGGGTTGCTTTTGCCGGGACTGGTTTTCGGCCTGGCGCATGCCGTTCTCTTTCCGGCCATCGTGGGCTTGGGAAGCGGCGCCTTTCCCAAGCGTCATCGGGGATTGGCCACCACGTTGATGCTGGCCGTCTTGGATGCCGGATTGTTCGTGGGGGCGCCGATGGTGGGCGCGTTATTGCGGGCGGCGGAGTCCTTGGGATTGCCGCGCTACCCGGCGATGTTCTTCAGCGTCGCGGTCGCGATGCTGATCGCCGACGGGTTGTATGCCCGATTCCACCGGCGGAGAAGACCTCGTGGCCGGCGGCGTGTTCCCGTCGCCGCGACGCCGGTGTTCGCCCAATCCGCGCCGACGATCCCGCCATCCGCCGTGCTGGAGCCTGGAAGGCTCGGCGGAGGACCGGCGCCAAGCCCTTCTCCCTTGCCCGAAGCGCAACCCGTCGAACCCGTCGCATTGAGCGGCTAGGGCACGCCCGGGCACCGCGAAGACTCGCAACAGCCGCGATTTCGCTCGAGCGGCGTTCCACCTTCGGGGCGCTCTACCTTTGGAGCGTTTTGCCTTTAAGGCGTTTTGCCTTTGGGGCGGGCGGCGCGATCGTCCGCTACCGTACCACGAAATTGACCATCCGCTTGGGGACCACCACGGCTTTCACCACGCGCTTGCCTTCCAGCAAGGCGGCGACCTTGGGGTCGGCCTTGGCCGCTCGTTCCATCGCCTCGGCGTCGGCTTCGGCGGGCACGACGATGCGGCCCCGCAACTTCCCGTTGACTTGGACGGGGATTTCGATCTCGGCTTCCTTGAGCAATTCGGGATCGAATTGCGGCCAGGGATGGTACGCCAGACTCTCCTTGTGACCCAAGATTTGCCACAATTCCTCCGCCACATGCGGGGCGAAGGGGGAAAGCAGCAGAACGAAGGTTTCCATCGCGCCGCGCGGTCGCGTCTCTTGCTTGAGGAAGAAGTTCACGCATTCCATGAGCCGGGCGATGGCCGTGTTGAACTCCATGCGGGCGACGTCCCGGCTGACCTCGCGAATCGTGCGATGGAGGATCCGCGCTTGCTCCGGAGTGGGTTCCGAATCTTGGACGGCGGGGTTGGGTCGCGAGGTCTCGGCCCGCTCATCCACGATCATCCGCCAAACGCGGTCCAGAAAACCGCGCACCCCGTGCACGCCGTCCATGCTCCACGGCTTGGTGGATTCCAGCGGCCCCATGAACATTTCGTACAGCCGCAGCGCGTCGGCGCCGTATTCGCGGACGATGTCGTCCGGGTTGACGACGTTGCCGCGGCTTTTGGACATCTTGTAGGCGCGGGCATCGACCCGGACCTCCGGGGATTCCTTGAGGACGAAGACGTCGCCGCGTTTTTCCACTTGATCCGGCCGGAGCTTGACAGGCTTCAGCGGCACTCCGGAGACCTTGTGCGCGAAGCGCGACTCGCCGATCTCCTGGACGTCGCTCTCGTCGACCCAGCGACCGTCGGGGTCCTGGAAGGCCGAGTACTCCATTTCGCCCAGGATCATGCCCTGGTTGACGAGCTTCTGGAACGGTTCCGCAGTGCTGACATAGCCGCGGTCGTAAAGGACCTTATGCCAAAAGCGGGCGTAGAGGAGGTGCAACACGGCGTGTTCCGCCCCGCCGACGTACAAGTCCACCGGCATCCAGGCCTTTTCCAGCTCGGGATCGACCAGGGCCTGATCGTTGCGGGGGTCGATGAAACGGAGATAGTACCAACACGAGCCGGCCCACTGCGGCATGGTATTGGTTTCCCGTTTATAGCGTTTGCCGTCGAGCGTGACGTAGAGCCATTCCGGCGGGGCCTTTTCCAGCGGCGGCTCCGGCGAATCGTGCTTGGCGTCGAAGGTCATGTCGGCGGGCAAATCGACCGGAAGGTCTTCCGGCCGCAGGGCACGGACCACCCCGGTGGGATTGCCCCGCGCGTCCAACTCATGCAGCAGCGGGAACGGTTCGCCCCAGAAGTGCTGCCGGCTGAAGACCCAGTCGCGGAGTTTGTAGTTGACGGCTTCGCGCCCCACTCCCTCGGCGGCCAGGTCCTGCGTAATTCGCCTCTTGAACTCGGCGGTCGGCGTCCCGTCGTAGTCGCCGGAATTGACGGCCGTGCCCTCAGCGGTAAACACCGTTTTCCCCGCCAAGACGTCGTCGCGGGAGACGTCTTCGCGCTCGCCGGGATCGACCACCGGTACGACCGGCAGATCGAACTGTTGGGCGAACTCGAAATCGCGGGTATCGTGAGCCGGCACCGCCATGATCGCCCCGGTCCCGTAGCTGATCAGCACATAATCGGCGATCCAGATGGGAATTGCTTGCCCGTTGACGGGATTGATCGCGTAGGACCCTGTGAAGACGCCGGTCTTTTCCTTGGAAAGCTCGGTCCGATCGAGGTCGCTCTTGCGGGCGGCCTGTTCGCGGTAGGCCCGAACGGCGTCGGCGTATTCCGGCAAGGTAAGCCGATCGACGAAGGGATGTTCGGGCGCAAGGACCATGTAGGTGGCGCCGAAGAGGGTGTCCGGCCGGGTCGTGTAGATGCGGAGGCAGGATTCATCCGGCTTGCGGGGAAATCCCGCCAACTGTCGATCCCGCCGCCAGCCCGCGTATTCCCTCTCGGAAGGCATCCCCGGCTTGGACCAGAAGGTACCGATGAAGAAATCGACCTCGGCCCCGACGCTGCGGCCGATCCAGTTGCGCTGCAAGAGCTTGACGCTTTCCGGCCAATCGAGCAGATCGAGGTCCTTCTCCAGGCGATCGGCGTAGGCCGTGATGCGGAGCATCCACTGGCGAAGCGGCAGGCGGACGACCGGATACCCGCCCCGCTCGCTGACGCCGCCCACCACCTCTTCATTGGCCAAAACGGTTCCCAAGGCCGGACACCAGTTGACAGGCACTTCGGATTGGTAGGCCAGGCGATGCTCGTCGCGGTAGCGTTCGACGGCAGGCGGTCCCTCGGCGGCCACTTCGGGCGGAATGGGGAGTTCCGAGATCGGACGTCCCTTCCCCGCGGCTGGATCGTACCAGGTGTCATAAATTACCAAGAATATGAATTGCGTCCAGCGGAAGTACACGATGTCCGTGGTCGCGAATTCGCGGTCCCAGTCGTAGCTGAAACCGATCATCTTGAGTTGGCGGCGGAAGTTGGCGATATTCCGCTCGGTCGTGACTCGCGGATGCGTTCCGGTGCGTTTGGCGTGTTGTTCGGCCGGCA
>JAAZNR010000311.1 GCA_012798155.1 Thermogutta sp.
CATCCGCCGGGCGCACTCGCGATCCCAGCCCGGCCCGCGTCCCACCACTTCCACCCGCAATCCGGCCGCGGCGACCCGCTCTTCCAACGGGCCGGCTTCGTCGAGGCATATCACGCGACTGGAATAGCGGGGCAGCAGTCCCTCGGCCAAGCGGACGGCCAAGACCTCCGCTCCGCCCACCGCCAGGCTGTGAACGACCTGGTGGATCGGCAGGGAAACCGGCGATCCGGCGTCCTCGTCGGTCAACGGTTGATGAAAGTCGGTCGCCGGTTTTTGAAAGTCAGTCAATGTTGATGAGAGTCAGTCGGCAATGTGTGAAGGTCGGTCAGTAATGGACGAAAGTGGGTCGGCCGTTGATGCCAGTCGATCGGGGGTTGGTGCAAGTCGGTCGGCGGTCGGTGAAACTTGCCGGCATTCACGGGCGGAGAATCACAACTGCCAGATCGGCGGGACGCCCGAGGCGTCGACGTTGATCAACGTCCGCAGCCAGGGCCATTCCACGAACATCAAGATCGTGAATACGACCAGGCAGACCGCCAGGTAGCTCATCAACCAGCGTTCGCGGTACAGTCGCTCGGGCTGCTGCGCGGGGCTGCCGGGGGCCAGCGTGAGGCGGAGATAGGCGGCGAAGACCCCCGCCATGAGCGGAACGGCCAAGATCAGCTCCACGTGATAGCGGACGATGAACACGCCCAGGAGCAATGAGCCGGCCGAGGCGTAGAAGAACATTTGCATCAACAGATCGTTCTCGTGATACCTGCCCAGCGAGGGGCGATACCGCCCGGCCGTCTCGTCGGAGGCGAGGCTCCGCTTTTCGGCCAGGCGTTTGGCGGCCATGAAGAAAGCGCCGGCCATCCAGTAGGCGAAGATCAGGGAGAGCGGGGGCACGCAGTCCGGCAGGATGGTAAACCAACCGAGGAACAACCGCAGGGGGTTGTTGACCGATTCGGTGAGGACGTCGATGTAGGGCCAATCCTTGGCGCGGATGGGCCGAACGTTGTACACCACGCCCATGCACCACAAGGCCCCGCCCGCCGCCGCGAACGGGCGATTCACCAGCATGGCCAAAGACATGCCCGCCGCCGCCAAAACCGCCCAAAGCACGGCGGCCGACCAGGCCGGCAAACGGCCGGCCGCCAAGGGACGCCGCCGCTTTTCCGGATGGTGCCGGTCGGATTCGAGGTCGCACCATTCGTTGAGGGCGTAATTCGAAGAGGCGATGACGCACGTGGCGGCGAAGCCGACGGCCACTTGCCACCACGTCTCGAGGCCCGCCGGCCATGCGCCCGCGGTTTGCCGCCGGTAAAACACCGCCAGCACGACCCCCAAGAGCATGAAGCCGTTTTTGAACCAGTACTCGGGCCGCGCGAGTCGCAGGAGGTCCAACCAAAGCGGCGCGCGGGGAGGCACGGCGGCTTCAGTCATGCCGCGCCTCCGGCGACGGTGCGTGGGGCGATTGCTCGGCCCCGGCACCGGGAATCACGCCCAACCGCCTAAGGAACCACCGCTCCAATCCGCGTTTCCATCGCGTGGCGAACGGCTCCTGCTCGGGAGCGAGGGGGACGATCAGGATCGTGCGGATCCCCGCCCAATAGCCGGCCCAAATGTCGGCGAAGAGCTGGTCGCCCACCATGGCCACGGCGGACGGGTCCACATCGAGCAATCGCACCCCCTGGCGGCAGCGCCAGGGGAAAGGTTTCCATGCCCGTGCCAGAAACGGCACGCCCAGCTCTTCGGCCGTCACCGCCACGCGTTTGCCCCCGCCGTTGGAGACGATGCACAGCCGGATCCCCGCCGCCTGAAGGCTGCGAATCCATGCCGCCGTTTCCGGCGCCACGGTCGCCTGGCGATAGGGCTTGAGCGTGGAGTCCAAATCGACCAGCAGCCCCGCCAACCCTTGGGATTGGAGCCACTGCGGGGACAAATCGCGGACGCGAGAAAAATAATACGTCGGACGCAACCACCGCGGGCGGCCCCGCGGCGGTACCTCGTCGGCGTTCGGCTTCATGCACACTTACCTATTTTCAATTGCTATTGGTACTACAGCGCTAGCTCGGCCGGCATGACAGCTCGGCCGGCATGACTCAATCGGGATATTCCGGAGCAGCGATCTCCCAAAATCCGAGAAACCCGGAGCATCCGCATTAGCGACCCGGCGCTGTAGCGTTAGGCCATAACCCCGTCAGCGGTTGGCAACCGCTCTCCCCATCGGCGACCCGGCTCCCGGCCCCGCCTCGCCGCATCCTCCGCCGGATCATTCCAACCCTTCAGTTTCGCCACCTTCGCACGAGATTCAAGAGCCGGATCAGATTGGGCGGGTAAAGCGCTCGCACAAGGGCCGTGATGCAACCGGCGGGACGACGCAGCGCAAGCTTGACGCGGGTCCGCTGCGAGAGGAACGGCTCGGGCGGCGGGGAGACCGGTTCTTCGTCGGGAGGAGGCTTGAGCGGCGGCGCGTCACGGTGGCAGGCCCCGCGCAGAGCCGCGGTCAAGACCACGGCCGACGTCCGCGCATTCACCGGGCACTCGAAGGCGTACAGGTCTCGCCAAGCCTGCTCGGTCCAGGCCTTCGCCCGCTCGCGGAGCCGCTCGCGCAGCTCGCCTTCCGCCAAGCGCGAGGCCGCCCAAAGTACGTCGGCCTGCCGCAGCGATTGGGCGGCCCAAACTTCGGTCGGATACTCCAACTCGTCGCGCCGCTCGAGAAACGGCCGTTCGTGCTCCAGCATCCACCGCGCGTAATGCAGCAGGGATCGAGCGACGTAGGCGTAGGCCTCGTCGCATTGATCCCAAGCGTCCTTGAGTTGCAGGTAGCGGGCCG
>JAAZNR010000032.1 GCA_012798155.1 Thermogutta sp.
CGGGATACCCTTCCGCAAGTTTTCCAGATCGGTCACGTCGGCATCATCGAAATTGGTGACGCGCGGACACGTGGTCCAAGACCGCGTCATCTGGGCGGCGATGGTCTTGCGGATTTTGCTCATCTTTTGCCGCCGCACCGCCCCCCATCCATCCCGGCCCGGTTCACCGGGCGGGACCACCGGGCCGGGGACACCGACTTCTCGAGTCGTTGTTGCCGCGGCCGCCTGCACGTCCTCGACGGTGATCCGCCCGTGCGATCCCGTGCCGCGGAGGGCATGCAAATCCACCCCCAGTTCTCGGGCCAAACGCCGGGCCGCCGGCCCCGCGGGAAGCGGCACGCGAGAATCGGCCCGCGGAACCGATTCCGTGGCTGGGGCAAACTTGCGGCCGTCTCCCGCCGCGGTGTCCGGTTCGGCGACCGCCGAAGATTGCGAGACCGAGACCGGTTGGCCGGCGACAGAATCCGATTTGCCGGCCCCCGCCGCCGCCCCACCTGCGAGCACCATCTCCGAGACGGCCACCGGTTGAGGATTTTCCGATGGAGCTGCCTCTGCGGGAGTTTCGAGCGCAGTCGCGCTCTCCACCAAAAGTATGGTTTGGCCGACCTTGATCGTGTCGCCCTTCTTTACGAGCAACTTGTTTATTCGACCGGCATGAGGGCAGGGGATCTCCACGACGGCCTTGTCCGTCTCCAGTTCCAAGACCGCTTGGTTGCCCGTAATGACGTCTCCCTCCTCGACCAAGAGGTTCACAACGTCTCCGGACGTTACGTTTTCGCCCAAGTTGGGAAGCTTGAACTCGACAGCCATTTCTTTTGCCTTGAGGTGAGAAGAGAATAGCGATGGATCCCAGCCTGCCTGTGCCGGTTGCGGCGCGATGAATCGTCGTCCCCGCCGTCGCGATGGAGAACGCCTTGAGAGCCGCCGCCTAGCGTCCCAGCCCCGCCACGCCGACCTCTCGCGCCCGCAAGACCGGGTCCGCCGCCAGCGGCAGTTGGACAATCTTTCCGGTCTCCGCGGACTGATAGACGGCCATGATCAGCTCCACGGAACGCCTCCCCTCGTGCCCGTCGATCAGCGGTTTGCGCCCCTCTTGGACGGCCTGCACGACGTCGGCGAACTGCATGGCGTGGCCGTGGTGACCGATGGCGGCCGGGTCGGAGGCACCGCCCCCGCCGCTGACCTTTTCCGCCATTTTGCGCCGTATTTCCTCATCTTGGGGCCGAACCTCGGCAAAATCCCACTTGACGATATCCTCTTCCTCCATCACGGCCGAACCTCGGTCGCCGTGCAGCTCGATCCGCTTGAGATAGCCGGGATAGGCCGCCGTGGTCGCCTCGATGACGCCCAGGGCGCCGCACTCGAATCGCAGCAAGGCCACGGCGACGTCCTCGACCTCGATTCGCTCGTGGGCCAAGAGCGCCGTTTTGGCGGAGACTTCCGCCGCCGGCCCCATCAACCAGAGCAGCAGATCGACGCTGTGAATGGCCTGGTTCATCAAGGCCCCGCCTCCGTCGAGCTTCCACGTGCCCCGCCACGCGCCGCCGTCGTAATACTGCTGCGTCCGCCACCACTTGACGTAGGCATCGCCGATGGTCAATCTCCCGAACCGCTTTTCCTCGACGGCGGCCTTGAGGAGCCGGCTGGAGCCGTGGAATCGGGAGGGGAAGATCGTCGAGAGCACCACTCCCGCCTCCTCGCACTCCCGAATGATCGCGTCGCAACGGTCCATGGTGATCTCCAGCGGTTTTTCCACGATGACGTGCTTGCCGGCTCTGGCGGCGGCGACGGCCGGCTCCATGTGCGCCCCGCTGGGCGTGGCTACGGTGACGACGTGGACGTTGGGATCCGCCAACATGGCGTCGAGATCCGTGTAAACCTTGCACCCGAACTCTTGCCCGATCTTCTCCGCCGCCGCTCCCACGACGTCATAGCAGGCGGCCAGACGGGCCCCCCGCACGTCCGCGATTGCCCGGGCATGGAACTTCGCGATCAATCCGCACCCGATAATCCCGAACCCCAATTCCATGACGCTTTCTCCGAACTTGCCCTGAGAATCGTGCGGTCGGCGACTACCGCTCCTGGGGCGAAACCGAACCACGGTCTGGTGGCGCACACGCCCCGCGCGCGTTACCGTCATTATAGGCCCTGCCGATATGCGGCAGAAGTGTGGACCCCCAGTCGCTCTCGCTCCACGCGGTATCTGCTTTGAACCAAGCCGCGCTTTGAACCAAGCCGGCTCGTCAAGACAATGCCCCGGAGAGCAGCAACATCGCGGCTAAAGTCAAGCTGGTTCCGTTCAATGCCATGTGGAAGACAATGGCCGGGAGCAGCCGGCCGCTCCGCAAGCACAACAACCCTGAGACAAATCCGAAAGGAAACAGCGTCAATGGGTCTACGACCACGCTGTCCGGGGTGATCGCGGAGAGTCCGACTTGGAGGCCGTAAATCGGGACGGCCAGCGTCGCGAACCATCGCAGACCAAGCAGCACGTCCGGCCAAAAGGTCTCGCGGGCAAGGCCCCACATACGGGCGCGGACTCCTCTTCCCCATGCCAGCCAGAGCACCAGCAACGGCAAAGCGGCCCCATATCCGCACAACTGGCGGAGCAGAATCGCCAGAATGGCGTCGGCCGAGGGGACATCCGACGTCGACCGAATGTGGATCAGGGAAAAGCACGCGGCGACCACCGACACCGAGAATAGACCAAACCAGCGTGGTTGGGCTATGATCCAGCTTGGAGCGTCACGCCCTGGAGCGCGGGACAAACCCTTCAGCCGGCGGCGAAGCCGCAATTCGCGAGTCGCCAGCCAGCCCTGAAACAATAAGCGGAAAAGGGTCTCCTCCATCAACGGGGCGGCAATCACGGCCACGAGAAAGCAGAGCAAAAACGTCGCCGGGGTGGGACGATCTTGCAATAAAATCCACAGGCCGTGGCTCCGGTTTTGATCTGATTCCGCTGATGTCAGCCGTGATTCTCCGTATCCGGGCAGGCCGGCAAGTGAGCCATTCTCGGGCGAAATCTCGCCGGATCGGCGACTCTCCGCAGGTCGATCCGCCTCCATGCCGGGTAGAGCGGACGGCGCGGCGTTACCGGCGGCAAGGCGGCCGTCGCGAAGCGTCGCGTCGCGGTCGAGCAACCCTTGGTCCCAAGGCAGCCCGGCCATCAGCAGGACCAGGAAAAAGGCCCCCAAGACGTCAAAGGCCCCCCAAGGCGCGGGCCGAAATCGAAAGGCCGGCCAAAGCTTGCGCCGCAGGTCCGGACGCCTCGCCAGCGTCAGCCACCAGGCGAAACTCCCGGCCACGCCGCAAGCGATGAGGATTACCGGCAAGAAACCCATTGTTGCTTTTTGATACCCAGATTACTGGCGGTTCTTGGTTCTTACCGCATTAGCACCCAGCCGCGGAGGAACCCCTGCACTCAAGGCTTATCGCATTCCTCCAAGGGCGGCAGGGGGCCTGAGAGCATTCCGCCCGCTCCCCGTCTTACCGCGGGGGCTTCCCGCCGTTGGAACCGGGCAAACCTGCCGTTCCGACGCCACTTCGACTGCGAACTCCAGCCGGCGTCTTCAACATATTTCTCTCAAATGGGCCGCGGCGATTCGTACATACCGATATCCCGAGTACACAGTGACCAGCAAGGTCGCGTACGTGAGCACAACCAGGGTCATCCAGCACCATAGGGGCGATCCGGGAGGGTTTTGGTCGAAGGCCAGGTACGCAAACGCGACCACGGCCAAGACGCACTGGAGGGCCATCTTGATTTTTCCCGACCAACGAGCCGAAAAATCGATGCGCCGCTCCTCCAGAAAGCTCCGCAGGCCGGTGATCAGAAGCTCTCGGGCAAGGATCACGACGACGATCCACGGATGCAGGCCCCAAGGGGTCTCCAACATCCGCGGTGAAGCAGCCAAGAAAACGAACGTTCCGCAGACCACCAATTTGTCGGCAAAGGGGTCCAATATTCGCCCCAATTGCGTGACCAGATGAAACCGGCGAGCCAGGTAACCGTCGAGGAAATCGGTCACCGCCGCCAAAACGAAGATCACCAAACCGATCAAGTAGGTGACGGGGTTTGGAAACGAGAGTACGGCGAATAGAACGACGGCCAAGAAGATCCGCGATAAGGTGAGCAGATTCGGTAAATTCCGCCACCACCACGCATCCGCCGGCTTTTGTGATTCCGTGGGATCGCTCGACATACGGCCCTCGACTACGAACCGAAACGGTTCCGCAAAACGTCCTTGCGAATTCCCGCCGTGACGCCCCGTCCAAGGAGGCGCCTGACCGTCCCGACTCCTCTACTTCCGGCCAATTCGACCGTATTTACTGTCTTACCGTATTTACTGCCATATTTACTGTCTTTTTGTCTTCTCGCGTTTTCCCCGACCGCAGAATAACGCAATTGTAGCAGACGACGGCACTTCCGAACAATGCGGCGGCGAAAGCTCGTGGTTCGCCGAATGCCGCCGTTCCGACTCCTTGATGAACGCCTCTCCTTGATGAACGCCTGGACCGGAGCCGAGCAAAGGTACACAATCAAGGAAACCCTACGCCGTTTCAAGGCGGGTCGCATCCACGGGAGATTGGCTTGGACGATAGATCGGTTTGGAAGATAGAAAGGCTTGGTCATGGGCACTTGGTCCGGCTTCGAAAAGGTGGTCCGGCAGTCGGAATTGCTGGCGATGCATACCTGGCTGGGTCTGGGCGGACCGGCCCAATACTATGCCGAGCCTCGCACGGCGGAGGAACTGGCAGCTCTCGTCCTGCGTGCCAAGCAAGAGGGCGTTCCGGTCCGCGTCCTGGGCGCCGGATCCAATATTCTAGTCCGGGACGAAGGTGTTTCCGGTTTGGTGCTGCATCTGGGCTGCCCGGCCTTCATGGATATGCGGTCTCAGGATAACCGCATCGTGGTGGGCGGGGGGGCTTCGCTGACGCGGCTGGTGACTTTTGCCGCCCATGAGGGGTTCGGCGGGCTGGAGACCTTGGTCGCCGTCCCGGGAACCGTCGGCGGGGCCGTCCAAGGAAACGCCGGTACTCACAGCGGTGATATCGGCGAATGGGTCCGACGGGTGGATGTGGTCACGCTCTCGGGCGGCATGGAAACCAGAACGCACCGCGAAATCCTCTTCAGCCGCCGCAAGAGTACTCTCGACGACTCGGTAATTGTAGAGGTCGAACTAGAACTGACGCCGGAAGACCCGGTGGATTTGACTCGCCGCCTCCATAAGTTGTGGATCCTCAGGAAAGCCGGTCAGCCCTTGGGACATCAGAACTCCGCAAGACTGTTCAAGGATCCGCGCGGCGCATCCGCGGCCGAGTTGATCGAAGCGGCAGGGCTGAAAGGGACGCAGGTCGGCGGCGCCACGCTTTGCGAGCGGAATGTCAATTTCGTGGTAGCGGAGGCGAATTGCTCGGCCGACGACATCTTGCGAATCATCGATACCGTCCGCACGCAGGTGCAAAACCGACTCGGCGTTCAACTCGAGCTGGACCTGGAAATATGGTAACCTCGATTTCTCTTGAGCCTCTCCGCGAGAACCTTTTTGGGTTGCGAGAACTTTACCGGACTGATTGCGGCGGTCAGCCCTCCTACGACGTTCGGAACGATCATGTCGGCGATCTTGGCCGCCGTGCCGA
>JAAZNR010000312.1 GCA_012798155.1 Thermogutta sp.
AGCCAAAGCCTCGCGATCGTCGAATTGCTCGATCAGCGTCCCCGGGATGATGATCAGGCTGGAAGGCCAAGTGACGTTGTCCGAGTACAGCGGCCAGTAGGAAGGAGCGACATCGGGAACGCTGCCGTTTTCTTTCTGGGCGTCCGCCATGTCTTGCAGCCACTTGGCGTACAGGGGGGCGTTCAGGAAGAGGAAGGTTTCACCCTTCGATTCGGCCGAGCGATCCCCCAGCCAGCCCTGCCGTTCGTCGCGTTGCGGACAATCGGTGGGAATGCTGCGGTAATTGCCTCTTACGCCCCAGAATACGTTGCGGTGGATGCGGTTGAGCAAATCGTTGGAGCTTGCCCATTCTCCCGCGCGCGGCATGTCGTCGTGGACCACGCGGCCTTCGATGGCGTCGAGGTCCGGGCGACCGGGGTAGCCGGTGACCTCAACGTACCGAAAACCGTGATAGGTGAACCGCGGCTCCCAGACTTCGCGACCCGTCCCTTTGAGGATGTACCGGTCGGTCACCTTGGCTCCGCGGATATTGTCGAGATATAGCGACCCGTCCTCGCGGATCGTCTCGGCGAAGCGGAGTTGGACGACTTGGCCGCGGGGACCTTCGACGTGCAGCCGGCACCAGCCGACCATGTTCTGACCCATGTCGAAGATGAACACGCCGGGCCGGACCTCGCGGACGGCCTGGGGGCGAAGCGTTTCCGTCACGCGAATGGGTTCGATATCTTGGGCGACCAGCCGTCCGGCGGGCGGTTCCACGACCTGCACGGGGTCCCAGGCCGCGTCGTCGAAACCGGGGCGGTCCCAGCCGGGCATTTCGCGCCGCGCGTCGTATTCCTCGCCGTCGTACTCATTGTTGGCCAGGATCGGACCGGCGGCGGTCAGCTTCCAGGTTTCGTCGCTGACGATCCGTTCGCGTGTCCCGTCTTCGTATTCCACCTCCAGTTGGAATAGCAATTTGGGGAAGCCGTAGGTCTGCGTCAGGGTCGGCTCGCGGAGCCGCGGCGCGAAATAGCGGCCGTTTCCCAACACTACGCCGACGGCGTTGCGTCCCGGCTGGAGTTGCCGCGTGACCTCATGCGTCACGTAAAAGACCCGCTTCGGATACTCCGTCAGACCGGGCGAGAGGACGTGATCGCCGATCTTTTCGCCGTTGAGATAGAGTTCCGAAAGGCCCAAGCCGGAGATGTAGGCGGTGGCCCGTCGCACGGTCTTGGAAAGCGTGAACTCCTTGCGGAGCCAACGGGCGGGCAGACGGCGGCTATCGGCCTCGGGGGCGGAGACATCTCCCCACGGCGCCATTCCGGCCTCCCCTAGCACTGCGACCGGTTGCCATCCGCCGTCGTCGAAGTCCGCGCTCTGCCGGCCGTCCGCCGATCGGGAGGACGACTTCCAGCCCGCGTCGCTTACAAGGAGGATATTGCGGCCGTCTTCCAGCTCTACGTTCAGTCGGACCAAGAGACCGGCGGGGTTGGGAGAATCGCCGACGTTTTCCACTTCCACGGCCAAGACGTTCTTGCCGGGGCGAAGTGCTCCCAAGGCGTCCAAATCGGCGGCGGCGCGGAAGTTATTGGCCCGGCCCACGGATTGGCCGTTGACGAAGACCTGGGCGAAGTTGTCGGCGGCTACCCAAAGTTGAGCCTTGCGCCAAGCGGTCGTCTCGGGAAGTTCAAAGTCGCGGCGAAACCATCGTTTGCCGGGAGGCGGGGATTGCGGATCGTCGCCGTGCCAGATCCACGATACGCCCCGGATCGAGCTGGAAGCGGCCTCCGGCTCGTCTTTGCCGATCCAGCGTCCTTTCCACTCCTCGGGCGCCATTAGGCCGACGGTCCAGCGGGAGACGGGGCTCCATGCGGAAGGCCGGCCGTCGCGGTCCCAGACGCGAACCTTCCAGAAGCACTCTTGGCCGCTCTGCAGCGGTTTTCCCTGGTACGGTACCTGTATGGACCGGTCGGAATCGACCTTGCCGGTGTCCCAAAGATCGGCTTGATCGGCGGCCAGGGCCGATGCCGAGGAGGCGACCAAGATTTGGTAGGCGATCTGGACCTCGCCTCTTCGCGGCGAGATGAGCTGCCAGCTCAAGCGGGGATGGGGCAGATCGATGCCGAGCGGATCGACGCGGTACTCGCACCTGAGATTGGTTACGGCCGCGACGACCTGCTCCGCCCGGCAGGGCACTGCCGTCCCGATTACAGTCAGCATGACGGCCAAGAGCGATATCACGGGAGACAAAAGGCCGAGCCTACGAATTGCCGGACCGGTGTTGCGGAACCTTTGCCTGGGAGTTGCCTTCAATAACATGTGACTTGCCTTCAATAACATGCGACTTGCCTCCAATAAAATGCGAGTTGCCTCCAAGAATACAGGCCGCCTCATGAGCCGTCTCATAAAATATGGGCCGCCTCAAAAAGTGTCGTGTCGCTGTTCGCGCGTTGCGGTGGGAAAACTCCGCCGTGTGGGCCATCCGGACACGATCGCTACGACGGTCGCGGGTGCGCGGCGACTGCGGATGCCTGGCGATTATAGCGTACCCCGGTGCGTTCGGCGAGTTGCGAGACTCCCTTGGGAGAAACGAGACTCCCTTGGGAGAAAATCGATGTGCTCTGTTGCTTTTCCCGACGGCGACCTTCGCGGGGCGAGGGGATGAGTGCAAATTCGGGCGGCAGGACTGGTCGCGTGGGGGGATATCTGTTAGCGTGGAAATATCCGTTAGCGCGTTGTTAGCGTAAGCGCGGCGTGGTGTTGTTCGCGGCCCGATCG
>JAAZNR010000033.1 GCA_012798155.1 Thermogutta sp.
GCCTGACGGCCCTGACGGTCATCTGCCTGACGCAGGTGGTGGGACTGATTATGGTGATCGCCCTGCTGTGCCTGCCCGCCGCGGCCGTGGCACGTCACGTCACCGGCATGGGATGGCTGATCGTCGGCAGCACGCTGCTGGCCTGCGTGCTGGCCACGCTGCCGCGGATCGCCGTGTACGGGACGCCGACCAGCCCCGAGGCGGCCATCGTGCTGGCGGCCGGCGGAGCGTACCTGCTGAGCCTCGTCTGGGCACGGCTGCGGCGCTGAACCGCGCGGTCACGCTTTCCACCTCCCAGCCGCCGGCGTAAGCCGGCGGTGGCAGCAGTGCGAAAACGGGCGTCTGGGGGCTCCGCTTCGCTCCGACCCCAGGCACCCACGGCTCCGGCCACCCAGCCCCTCCGCTCCGACCTGAGCCACCCGGTCGTGGCTGCGTGATAGGCGACTGGGGGCTCCGCTTCGCTCCGACCCCAGCCACCCACGACTCCAGCCACCCACTTTATGGCGGCCCGCGCTCGCGCGTCGCGCTTTGCACCTCGGGCTGACGCCCGAGGCTCGCGCTGCCGCGTCCGTCCCACCACTTACGCGATGATGACACGTTTCCAGCCGCCGGCGCAAGCGGGTGGTGGCAAACGTACTATCAACATGAGCCGCGGGTGCAAGCCCGCGGGCGGAATTGGCGCTGCCCCGCGAACATGCGATGCCCGTCAGGTCTCGACGGCCTCGGCGGGGGTCAGCGGCGAGTACTCGTCCAGGGCCGGGAATCCGCTCAGGTCCTTGGCGATGGCGCTGCGGAGGAAGGAATCCACCCACCAAAAGACGTCCTGCTTGCGGATCGCGGCCCGCATCTTGCGCATCCGCGATTTGCGTTCGTTGGCGGGCATCTTGCAGGCCCGGTAGACGGCGTCGGCCGTGCCCATCACATCGAACGGATTCACCAGCAAGGCGCCGATCTGAAGCTGCGAAGCGGCCCCCGCGAACTCGCTCAGAATGAGCACGCCGTCATTGTCCACGTTGGTGACGCAATACTCCTTGGCGATGAGGTTCATGCCGTCCTTGAGGGGCGTGATGAGGGCGATGTCGGCCGCCCGATAGTAGCCCAACAGCTCTTCCCGCGACAACGACCGGAAAATGTAGTGCACGGGAATCCAGCCGGGTCGCGTGAATTGGCCGTTGATCCGGCCCACCATGCGTTCGATGCGGGCGCGGAGCCGCTTGTACTGCGGGACCCCGGTTCGGCTGGGGACCGCCGCCTGCACCAGGGTGGTCTTCTCGCGAAGCTCGGGATAGCGGACCAGGGCGTTATGGAACGCCGCCAAGCGATACAGGATGCCCTTGGTGTAGTCCAGGCGATCGACCCCCAGGATGACCGTGCGTCCGGTCAGGTTCTTGCGGATGGCTTGGACCATTTGCAGGACCGGTTGGTTCTTGGCCTGCCGCATGAACCCGCGGTAGTCGATGGAGATGGGGAAGTCGCCGATCCGCACGTCGCGGCCTTCCAGGGAGGTCGAGGCCACGCGACCCCGGCCGCGCCAGGCGACCTCCGGAATCAGGCTCCGCACGCATTCCATCAGATTGCGGCGGTCCCAGGCGGTCTGCACGCCGAGCAGATCGTAGGCCAACAGCGCGCGGAGAATTTCCGTCCGCCAGGGGATTTTGAGGAACATGCCCAAGGAGGGGAACGGGATGTGGAGGAAAAAGGAGAACCGCCCGTCCACCCCCAGCTTGCGGCACTCCTCGGCGACCAGCATCAATTGATAGTCGTGAATCCAGATGAAGTCTCCCGGCCGGCTGTGCTCGGCGACGGCCTCGGCATACTTGCGATTCACCGCCCGGTAGGCATCCCAATATGCGGGATCGAATTTGGCCAGGCTGGGGAAATCATGGAAGATCGGCCACAAGACCTCGTTGGAGAAGCCCTCGTAAAAGAGCTTTACGTCTTTTTGGGTGAGCGAGACGGGCCGGATGCGGTAGCCCAACTTCGCGCCGGCCTGCTCCATCAGTTCAGGCAGGTAGTCGGGCAACTGCTCGGCATTCACGCCCGGCCAGCCGATCCAGGTCCCGCCGCGATTGCGGAGGACCGGTGCCAGGGCGGTCACCAGGCCGCCGGAACCCGGCTCGAAGGTCGCTTTTCCGTCGGTGCCGGGCACCACTTTTAGCGGCAGACGATTGGAGACGATCAGCAATCGGGACCGATGATTATCCGGCATGGCGACCCTCCTTTACGCTCATCAACCAGTGCGCGAGAAAGCCGCGGACTTCATCTCCGCCGTCCAGGCGGACGTCCGCCAAGGTCGGCCGCGGTTCGGCCGAAACCAGCACTTTCAGCCCCCGCGGACCGAGCGCGGCGAAGGCGTCCTCATCCGTGCGATCGTCGCCCAGGTAGGCGACGACCGGCCGGCCGCGGCCTTCTTCCTCCAGAATCGTTCTCACGGCGAGGCCCTTGTCGGCGCCGGGGGCCCGAAACTCCCAGCCGCCGTTGAAGGGGAGGAGTTGAAGCGGGGCGGCCTCCGGCGTATCCGCGAGGCGGCGGACTTCGCGCTCCGTGCGGGCAACGTGTTCGGGCGAGAGGCCGCGGACGTGCACCGCCAATGCGCCCGGTTTGCGCTCGCACCGGGCTGCCGAAAGCGTGCCGGCGAGCCGTTCGTGCAAGGCGTTCAGGGCCTCCTCGGCGGCCGGTTCGGGGGGCAGCAGGCTGACGCGGCCGTCGGGGAAACGCCGCTCGCGGCCGTGCGAGGCCCAGACTTCCAGCCCCCGCACGGGAAACACGGCGGCCAGATCGTCGGCCGCCCGGCCCGTCACCATCACCACGCGCGTGCCCACCGCGGCGATCGCCTCCAGCAGGTGGGGCACCCAGGGATGCGGCACGGCCTCGGCGGGGACTTCACGAAAGGGGGCCAGCGTGCCGTCGTAGTCGCACAGCAAGACCCCCCGCGCTCCGCCGGCCAGTCGGGCGAAGTGAGCCTCGAGATCGACGTCCGGCCTCAGGAAGTCCATTGCGTCATGTCGATGCGTTCCGCGTCGCGGTGGAGCAGGAAGTTCATCAAGGTCAGGTGCTCCCTGGCCAAACGCGAGAGGAGGAAGTTTTCGCGGACATGGCGCCGGCCTTCCTCGCCCATCCGCGCCATGACATCGGGATTCTGGAGGAGATAGCGGAGCCGCATGGCCGCGCCCTCCGGGGTATTGACCAGGAAGCCCGTGTGATAGTTGACCACTTGCAGGCGAATCCCGCCGGTGTTGCCGCCGATGACGGGCTTGCCCTTCCAGAGGGCCTCCGCGACGGTCAAGCCGAAGCCCTCCTTGGTCGATTTCTGGATCACGATCCGGGCGGCGCGTTGCAGGGCGTTGATGATGCGGTGCGCGTCGGGCGGCAATTCCAGAATCTGCACGGAACCCTTTTCGCTCTCGGCGGCGGCGCGGACCTCCGCCAGGACCGCCGCCCCTTCCGGGTCGTCGTCGGCGCTCCCCCCCGCCAATACCAACTGCGACCGCGGAAAGAACGGCTTGACCATGCGATAGGCCTGGATCACGCCCACCGGATCCTTGAAGCGATCGAATCGCGAAACTTGGAGCAAGAGCGGGCGCTCCGGGTCCAGACCGAAATCGCTCAGCACGTTCGCGATGAACTCGTCCGACAGATCGCAATTCTTGGGGCTGAAGGGATCGATGGCCGGGGCGATGAGATATTGAGGATGCGGCAACGCCCGCGCGAAATCGGCCAGCGAAAAGATGCTCGCGTCGTAATCCCGCAAGAAGCGCCGCAGATAATGCCACACCGGGCGGACGGGCCGGCTGGCGTCGATGTGGCAGCGCCAAATCCAGCGGCCCTTTCGGTCGGGCGTGAAATGCAAGAGCGGCGCCGGCTGGGGGTCGTGGATCACCACCAGGTCCGCCTCGCGGAGGACCTCGCGCATCCGCTCGGCGTTCTCGCCGTTGACGCGCTCATACTCGTGCAATTCGTGGGGGGTGGGCGGCTCGCCTCCGCCTTGCAGGCAGTTGTGAAACTTCTTGGTGCACGAGAAGAACGCCGGCGTGCCTTCGATCACGTGCCACTCGACGGTCAATCCCAGCTCGGCCAGCAAAGGGACCAATTGATTCAGGATTTCGGCGACGCCGCCGCCCGTCCGCGTGGAATTGACGTGCACGATGCGGCATCCCCGCAAGGGGGCGGCCAGTTGCCGCAACTGCTCGACGGCGTCCGGCCCCGCGGTTTCACCATAACGTTCCAACAGGCTGCTCATCAGGCGGCGCCTCCGTAAATGCTCGCAAAGATCTCCTCGATCTGACTCCGCAACCGCGTCAGGCCGCCGAAATACGGGTCGATCTCGGCCAAGCGGCCGCACAGCTCCGCGCACGGCTCCCCGAAATCCCGGAGCCATACCGAAAAATCATCCAGGTGGTCGGAGTTCCTCCGCCGCGCGTCGATGCAGTGGTAGAAAATGCAACCCGAGGACAGCCGCGGTAGCAGCCGATGCAACTCCTCCGGCGTCTCCGCCCGCATGCCCGAGTCGAAGACCACGATCCGCGATCGCAGGAAATGGAAGGGGGCGGCGGCGGGAACCCAATGCAACAGTTCCTTCTCGTCGGTCCGCTCCTCGATCAGGTCGATCAACGTCGTCCGCAGAAGCTCCAGGTCGTCGAAGTCGGCCGGGTCGATGATCGCCAGGCGCTCCGCCAGGACGTGATCGTGCAGTTCCCGTTGCACCCAAACCGCGAAATCGTTGCGGTATTCCGGGTCGTCGAAGCGGGGGTGCAGCAGCCCGCCCCAGAAATGATGGTAAATCGAGTCGGCCGGAATGGAACCGAGGATCGACTTCAGCTCGCCCAGATTGGTCGCGTGCCGTCCGCTCGCCAGCGCGATAAGCGCGCAGTCTTTCACAATGAAGGTCATGGCACCACCTTTCCTTTCACGGCGCGACGGGCCCGACCCGCTGAAAACCCCGCAGGCCGTCGATCCCCGATCGCCACTTCGAGTGTGCGGTCCGCGGCGTAAACGTGTCAAGACCTAGGCCCGTACAGGGTTGCCGTACGCCCCGCCCATCGCGAAGAATTAGGCCCCCAACCCGAGGAACCGCCGTCCGCAAGACGACGGCGACACGTCGCATGTACTCCGCCCCCAAAACCTGCCGGCACCAACGAGGACGGCGGCAGACGAGAATTCGCCTCCGGATGTCAACGAGTCCGGAA
>JAAZNR010000034.1 GCA_012798155.1 Thermogutta sp.
GCCAGCAATTCCGCGCGACGCTCCGGCCAGAGCAGGGGAGGCGGCGCGCCGCGACTCGAAAGAATCGCGGCCGGATGGGGATCGAACGTCATTACCACGGCCGGCGCTCCCTCGCGGTCGGCTACCTCGCGGAGACGGCGAAGCAATGCCAGGTGTCCACGATGTACCCCATCAAAGTTTCCGATGGTCAACGCGCAGCCGCGAAGTTCGGGTTGATTGCAATCCGAGAAAACTCTCACGGGTGAATACTACCCTCGGCACCTTGGTTGAAAGACAGCCCTGCGTGCGTCCTGCCTCCGCAGGGAACGTCGCCTGCAAAGGGAACGACGGACGACGCCGCCTGCCGAAACCAAAGGGGTTTCCGCATCGAGCGGGTCCGCATCCGGCGATTTCGCGACCATCGAGGGACGGCCCTTCGCAAGCGCGAGTCTGTAATTATATCGCCGTGCTCGGCGAAACGGAAAAGGCACCTCCGCCCCTGTGGGGTTGGGAGTGCCGGCAAACCCGGCCGCGAAACCCAGTGGCGGTCAAACCGGGGAACCGGAGAGCGGATCAACTCTCCATTTCGCGAACCACCGGCTCCATGACCTTGGTGTTGCGTTCGACGGCGACCACGATGGTGCGTTCCTCGAAACCGTCCGCGCTGACCGCCACGATCGGCAGGACGTGCCGCTTGTCCGGCAAGGGGATACGTAGCGAAAAACTCCCGTCGGACTCCACCGCAATCGGTTCTCCCCGCACGGTAATAGAGTAGTTGGGGAGCGTCCTGCCGAAAAGAATCAGCTCGGCATCGATCTGGAAGAGGAAGTGCGGCCGGGGAAGTAACGATTGATCCACCCCGGGACCAAAACGGCTGACGATGTTACCGCCCATGGGACGTTGTAATCGCTCTTCCAAAACCTCCCGCAACTCGTTGGTGTCCGACCCCTCTTCATACCCCCCGCTGAGGGCATAAATGCGGTCGAAATCCTCGGGGATTCCGGACCATTTGAGATCGACGACGTCGGCGGAGTGGGCAGGCGGGGTCGTGACCGAGTTGCCGCGGGCTAGGCAGAAGAATCGCCCTTCCGGGGCGGCGTAACCGATATCCACGCTATACGTTTTGTCGGGCGTTCCGACGTGCACGTACCAATGATTCGCACGGCCGTCGATCTCGATGTCACGGATGAGCAGTCGCTCCGCGCGACTCGTGCCGTCTTGTTGGATTTCCCACAATCGCAACACAGGTCGGGCTAAATGCCAGTTCTGAGCTAATGCGACCCGCGCTCGCTCTACCGCGGATTTGGATATCTCCCACCAGGCTTGAATCCAATAGGCATCCCGCACCATCACGACCAGGCGATCCTTGACGGGCTTACCGTTCCCGGCGCCCTCTCTCGCCAAGTCTTTCGCCGATGGAATCCTTGCCGAGGGAATCGCGGATGGGGATACCGGTTGCGGAGTCCCCTTGGTCTTAACCGTTTGCCGTCCCTTGCTTTTCGTCGTCGACGCGACCGGCCGGTTTACCGTTTCTTGTGCGGGTTCTTGCGCGGGCTTGCCGTTCCTGCCGGAGCTGCTTTGCGAGACCGATGCTTGGGATGATTCGATCTTGCGGCCCCCGGTGACTTCGCCCTTGGGCTTCGGGCCGCTTCGCCGCTGGGTCTTGGCTTCGGCCGGCTTCGAACCCTGGGGGCCGCCGCCTCGCTTGCGCTCGTCACGCTTGGCGGATCGCACGAGGGCGTCCACCAATTGCTGCTTGCGCATGGCGTGCCAGCCCGGAATGCCCCTGCGTTTGGCCATTTCAGCCAGGTCTTTGACGGTATGCAATTTGAGCTGCGAGGCCGTAATCACTGGACAAACCTCCAACACACCGCGAAAATGTTGCGGGTCAGCGCAACCAAGGGAGGGAAGTCTCTACCGCGCCGCAAAGGATGGGGGGCTTGGGGAACTTCGAATACGCGGTTACCCTCAGCCTTACCGCCGTGATCGTCCTCGCGGAGCGGAACCACGTTCATGTCCAGGGCGATCCTTACCCAATGAAATCCAAAAACGCGCCGCGCGGTGGTGACTCGCCGCTCCGGCGGGGGAAGCCGATCGCAGTGAAGCCACCGGCAGCAGCGCCTTCACGTGTATGCGCTCGATGCGAACCGTTTCATAAAGGCATCGTATCGCCGGCGCAACATCTCACACGATTATACACACAAACATCACAGCCCGCAACCAATTCCCACTACTGTTGCCGTGGTGAGACACCGCCTGCGTTGATTTGTAAAATCTTGGCATTTAGCGTTTTACGACGTAAAAAAAGTTAGCGATCATCGTCGCCGAGGACCAAGGTCCGCAGTGCCTCGGTGGGGGGGTGGTTTGATTTTCGGCCGGCGTGGAAGATTCGTTCGTAAAGCAGCCGTTGCCCGGGCCAAGCGGATCCGACTCGCTCGGGGGGGCGGCGGATCGTAGCGGAAGTCAGGCTTGATATGGTCGATCCATCGTGGGGTCCCGAGGATCAGTCCCCAGACACCCGTCGCGAGCCCTCGGGGAGCAGGCGGGACACACGGTCCCCGTTGGCCAAGGGGTGGGCTATCGGTTCGGAAGTCGTGGGTTTATCCTTGCAATTCGCCCTGCCGCTTTTGGCGGGTTTTCTTTTGGATCGATGGCTGGGATCGACTCCGGCGGCCACCATTGTGGGTGGCGTCGTAGGCTTGGCAACGGCGATCCTCGGATTCGTCGGGTTCATTCGCCGGTTGGATCGGCAGCGTTAAGCGCGGCACGGGGGCTTCTCAGCAACATCACGTCATTTATCATCATAATAGTTGCCGGGGTTCCGATGCCGGCGTTCCGATGAATGAGCGACACCATCAGTCACGCCAATGGTTGGCGTCGGCGTATCTTTGCATTCCGGTGCTTGTAACCTATGTTGTCGTAGTGCCGGCCGTTTCCTGGATTCGCGGGAGCGGCGGCGGAGAGTATCCGCCCGCGACTGCGGCTGCCCTGGGCTGCTTGTTCGGCGCGGTCCTGTCCTGGTTGATCGTATGTCGTGTGGTCGGGACGGATGCGAAGATGTGGGCCATGGTGTTGGGCTTTCTACCCCGGACCATCGTCCCACTCGCAGTGGTGGGCCTGTATGCCATATTCGTGGACCGGCTGGTCAGCATCACGGCCTTGATGTATTGTATTGTGTTTTACCCCGTCGTCCTGGTTAGCGAATCTTGGCTGACGTTAACATCCCTCCGAAGGGAGGGGTTGGGCGGTAATCAGCATGGCAATCAGCATGGTGATGCCTGACGGCCGGCCCGATCGCTCCGATTCCAGGGACGGTTCTGCATGCTCCCGCGAGGAATGAAGGCATGTTGGATATCAAGCACGCGGGCGAGCACGTCAAGGACGCGGTCTCGTTTCACCTGCCGTTTGGTAAACACATCGATTTGCCGCTGATCGACTTGGGCACCGTGCAAGTGTTCGGGGCGGAGATTCCCCTTCGCCTGCAAGTGACCAAGTTCATGGTACTGGAGTTGGCGGCCGCCGTCTTGATGATCTTGGTGTTCGTCCCGCTGGCGCGGCGTTTGCGCGGGGGTCGCCCGCCCCGCGGCCGTCTGACGAACTGCTTCGAGGCCATGCTGGAGTTCATCCGGAATGAAGTGGCGCGGCCCGCCATCGGCAAGCATGACGCCGACCGATTTCTCCCCTTCCTGTGGACGGTTTTCTTCTTCGTACTGTTTTGCAATCTCCTGGGGCTGATCCCGTGGGCCGGGTCGCCGACGGGATCGTTGAGCGTGACGGCCGCACTGGCCGCATTGACCTTCGTCACGGTGGTCGGCGCGGGAATGCGACAATTCGGCCCCCTCCACTACTGGCTGGGACTCGTTCCCCATATGGACTTGCCGGGGGCCATGGCCGTCGTTCTCAAACCGATGCTCTTCGTGATCGAGGTGCTGGGGCTGCTGATCAGGCATTCGGTGTTGGCCGTGCGTTTGATGGCCAACATGTTTGCCGGCCACCTCGTCTTGGCCGTGATCCTCGGCTTCATCGCGGCCGTCGCCGACCTGTGGACGATCCTGTGGGTCGGTGTCACGATCATGAGTATCCTGGGGCAAGTCGCACTCGACATGTTGGAATTGTTAGTGGCCTTTTTGCAGGCGTATATTTTTACGTTCCTCGCGGCCCTGTTTATCGGCATGTCGGTGCATCAGCACTGAACCGAGGTTCCGGCGGCAGTGCCGGGATGCCGGTTTTTTGGCGAGTTCGGTCATCCAATGGGGATGAGTGACCTGGGGGATGTCGGAGTAAGTGAAATGAGGGGTGCCGCGATGCGGCTCGCTTGCGGGTGACGGGAAGGTGATTTCGAAGGCTGGCGATATACCGGCGGCAGGGTATCGCGCACGGGTGTTTCTGGAAGAAAGGAGAGTTGTTCCGTGAACAAGTTCGTGAACAAGTTGTTGAGCGTATTGGCGATGACGTTGGTCCTGTCGGCCCCGGCCTTGCCGGCCTTTGCGGAAACCGCGGCGCCGGCCGAAGGTGTCCCCGCGGCGGAAGAGACGCAGCCGGCCGACGCCGCCCCGCCCGCGGAACAGGGGCAGGCGGAGGCCGCCCAGGCGGGAGGCGGCGGTTCCGCCTTGATCTTCTTGGGCGGTGCCTTCGGCGCCGGCATGATCATTCTCGGTGCCGCATACGGTATCGGAAGAATCGGGGGCGCCGCCGTGGAGAGCATGGCGCGGCAACCGGAAATGGCCCCCAATATCCAGACGGCCATGATCATTTCCGCGGCTTTGATCGAAGGTGTGACGTTTTTCGGTTTGATCGTCTGTTTGATCGCCTTGTTCTTCACGGGCTGATCCCCCAAGAAGAGCTGGGACGGCCGGGGGGGCGCGCGAGGTCCGCCCGCGAGAAAGCGAATGGGAGCACTTCTCCCCGGCCGCGGTTTCCGGGCCGAGATGCGCGGTCGCTTGATTTGTCCGCAGGAGCCTGATGCAAATGTTTGGCCGCTGGCTGGTGGTTTCCGCTTTGGTTCTGGGAACGCTGGGGGTGATCGCGCCGCGCGAGTTCGCCTGGGCGGAATCGCCCGCGGCGAGCGATCACGGGGCCGCCGAAGGCGTCGGCGAGGCCGTTAATCCGCTGGATTTCAAGACGGACTTGGCCCTCTGGACGGTTTTCGTGTTCCTCGGCGTTCTCCTGGTGCTGTGGATGTTCGCGTGGAAGCCGATCATTCGCGCCTTGGATGATCGGGAACAGCACGTGAGCGGAGAGATTCGGGCCGCGGAAGAGGCCAACCGCCGCGCCAAAGAGCTGCTCGAGGAATATCAGAAGAAGCTCAGCGGGGCACAGGAAGAGATCGCGCGGATGATGGAAAAGGCTCGGCAGGAGGCGCGGGCCTTGGGACAGCAGATCGTGCAAGAGGCGAGGGAAGAAGCGGAGGCCCAGCATCGTCGCAAGTTGGCCGAGATCGAACAGGCGGCGGACCGCGCCGTGCAGGAGATTTCCCAACTGGGGGCCAATTTGGCGGTCGATCTGGCCGGCAAGATCATTGCTTCGCGACTCGATCCGGCCGCCCATGTGCGAATGATCGAGCAAGCGGTGGCGACGCTGGGCGCCGTCCGCGGCGCCGACGTGAATTGAGGCCGGGGATCGCCGGCAACCAAGAGTCGGCCGAAGTTGGGATCCCCCGGGACGAGAAGAGCAGGGCGGGGCGACCTGCCGCGATATGGGGAAGGTATCCATGACCGCGGATATGCACGCCGAAGATGCGCGATTCGCCGCCGAATTCTCTCCCGACGTCACCGTCGAGAGGATCGCCGCGGTCTACGCCGAGGCGTTCTTGGACGTGGCTCAGGCGGCCGGCGAAGCCGAAGCCTCGGTTCAAGAGCTGGCGGATGTGGTTCAAGAAGTGCTGGACCCTTGGCCCGACTTCGAGGCCGTTCTCGCCTCCTCGGTCATTTCGCACGAGGAAAAATCGCGGCTCTTGCGCCGCGTTTTCGAGGGTCGCGCGAGTGAGCAGGTCTTGAATTTCCTGCAAGTGCTTTCCCGTCGCGGGAGATTGGACTGCCTCCGCGCGATCGTCCGCGCGGTGCAAGAGGAATGGATTCGCCGGCAGAACCAGATCCGCGTCAAGGTGAAGACGGCGGTGCCGCTTACCGCCGCGGTCGTTTCCGAACTGGAACGAACGCTGGAGTCCTTGTTGGGGCGTCGCCCGATCATCGAACAGAGGGTCGAGCCGGACCTGTTGGGTGGGATCGTCATCGAAGTCGGCGATACGGTGTTCGACGCCTCCGTGGCCGTCCAACTCGAACGGGTTCGCAAGCAAATCATCGACAGGAGTGCCCATGAGATTCAAAGCCGACGAGATCGCTTCCGTGATTCGGAGTGAAATCGAGCAATATCAAGCTCAGATCGACATCCGCGAAACCGGCCGGGTGCTGGAAGTCGGCGACGGTATTGCTCGCGTCTACGGTTTGTCGGGCGTGATGGCGGGCGAAATGGTGGAGTTCCCCAGCGGCGTCCGCGGTCTGGCCTTCAATCTGGAAGAGACGTCCGTGGGCGTCATCATCTTGGGGGATTACCTCGAGATCGAGGAAGGGGACGAGGTTCGCAGCACGGGCCGGCTGCTCAGCGTGCCGGTGGGCGAGGCGGTTCTGGGGCGGGTCATCGATCCCTTGGGCAACCCCTTGGATGGGGCGGGACCGATCGCGACCACGGAGGTGCGGCCCGTGGAAAGCCCCGCTCCCGGCGTGGCCCA
>JAAZNR010000313.1 GCA_012798155.1 Thermogutta sp.
ACAAAGCACTAGTCGTTGCGAAGTCGCCACAGCGTGCCGTCGGGCCGATCCTCCAGCGTGATTCCCAGTTCGGCCAGGCCGTCCCGGATGCGGTCGGCGATGGCGAAGTTCTTGGCCTTGCGGGCCTCGGAGCGGATGGCCACGAAGAGGTCCAGCAGTCTCGGCGTCAATCCGTCGTCGGCGAGGCTGTCTTTCTTCGGCGCGGCGGGTTTGCGGAACAGGCCGAGGATCGCGCCCAATTCCCGCAGCACGGTCGCCCCGCGCGTCAAGGCATCGAGCAAGTCGGCGGAGCGCCGTGCCGGATCTTCGAGCCGATGCTCGTCCACGAAGCGGTTCAATCGCCGCAGCAGTTCGAAAAGCTCGCCGATCGCGCCGCCCGTGTTGAAGTCGTCGTCCATCATCTCCAGGAAACGCTTCCGGCGGCCGGCGACTTCTTGCAGAAAGGCGTCTTCACCGGGTGAGAACTCCCCGTCTTCGCGGCGCGGCGGAGCCGGCAGGACGTAGAACGATCGGCCGGTGATCCGCTCGAACCGCTCGAAAAAGCGGTAGAAGGCGTCCAGCGCGGTCTCGACCTCCCGCAGGCGGCGTTCGCTGAACTCGATGGGGCGGCGATAGTGGGACGACAAAATGAAGAGCCGGATGGTCTCGGCCGGAAATTCTTGCAGCAGCTCGCGGAACGGGGCGGCCCCTTTGGACTTGCTGATCTTGCCCGCCGATTGGGCGTCCGGATCGTCCTCGGCCGGTCGGGTGGCGCGGCCGCCCACCTTGCCGATCTCGTCCGCGGCCTGCATCAAGCCGTTGTGCAGCCAATAGCGGACCATAGGCTTGCCGTGGCGGGCTTCGCTTTGGGCGATCTCGTTCTCATGGTGGGGGAAGATCAGGTCCAATCCGCCGCCGTGGATGTCGAAGGTCTCGCCCAGCAGATTGCAACTCATGACCGAACATTCGATGTGCCAGCCCGGCCGGCCCGGTCCCCAGGGGCTGGGCCAGGACGGTTCGCCCGGCTTGGCCCCCTTCCAAAGGGCGAAGTCGTAGGGCGAGCGTTTGCGGTCGGCCCCTTCGCCCCCCTCGTGGATCATGGCGTCCAAGCTGCGGCGGCTCAGCTTGCCGTAGTCCGCCTTCCGCGCCACGTCGAAATAGACGTCCCCCTGCGACTCGTAGGCAAAGCCTCGGTCGATCAGATCCTGCACGAAACGGATGATGCCTTCGATGTTCTCCGTGGCCCGGGGAAAATGATCGATCGTGTCGATCCCCAGGGCCTCCAGATTCCGCATGTAGTCGGCGATCATTTCCTCGGCCAGCGCGGACATCGCCATCCCGCGGCGTTGACTCTCGGCGATCAGCTTGTCATCCACGTCCGTGATGTTGACGACCCAGGTCACGTCATAGCCGCAGTAGCGAAGAAATCGCTTGATGACGTCGAAGATCACGGGGCCGACCATGTGGCCGATGTGGCTCGGCTTGTACACCGTGGGGCCGCACAGGTAGATGCCGACCTTGCCGGGTCGAAGCGTCCGGAACGGCTCTTTCTGTCGCGTCAGCGTGTTGTAAACTTGGATCATACGCGGTACCTACGCGGCGAGTCCTGTCGTCCGTGTTTTATCGTCGGTGTCTTGTCGTCCGTGTCTTTCGGTGAGGACCGGCGGCCTGGTGCGCATCGATCGGGTCGGCCTGATGCGCGTCGATCGGGTCGGATGCCGGGCGATGCCATGATCGCGGTGCGGTCTTGGGCGGCAGACGACGGGGAGCGTGAATCAAAGGCCCTCATCCCGGATCAACAGCGCTACGCACTCGGCGGCGACGGCCTCTTCGCGACCGATCGGTCCGACCCCTTCTCCCGTCTTTCCTTTTACCGAGACCCGCTCCGGATCGACCCCAAGGATTTCCGCCACGCGACACCGGATCGCTTGCCGGTAGGGGGCGATCTTGGGTCGCTGGGCAAAGACGACGGCATCGAGATTGACCAGTCGCCAGCCCCCTTGCCGCACTGCCGTCCAGGCCGAAGCCAGCATCTCGGCGGAGTCTTTCCCCTTATTGGCGGGGTCGGTATCCGGGAACGATTGTCCAATGTCTCCCAATCCGGCGGCCCCGAGCAAGGCATCCGTCATGGCGTGGAGCAGCACGTCGGCATCGCTGTGCCCTAAGGCCCCGCGATCGAAGGGAACGGCAATGCCCCCAATCATGATCGGGCCTGGTCCGCCCAGGCGATGCGTGTCATGCCCCAGGCCTACACGGAGTTCCAAAACGTTCCCCCTCTCTTGTGGGGTCAGCTCATTTTTCCAATGGATGCCGGTCATGCCCCGCCGGAAGCGGTGGAAACCGCCGAAAATACGGCATCATCGCCGCCGCAGCGCGCAACGGATTATATCGCGACCCGGCAGGGCGTACAATCGCACCACTTTCCGCGGCTTTCGACGGCCCACTATAATCAGGGCATGAGGTATGCCATCGAGACGAACAAGCTCACCAAACACTATCGCGTATACTCCAAAAAAGAGGGGCTGCTTCCGTCCCTGGTGGGGTTGATTCGCCGGGAATATCGCGAAGTGGAGGCTGTCCGAGGAATCGACCTGCGAGTGGAGCCGGGGGAGTTCGTGGCCTTCTTGGGGCCGAACGGGGCGGGCAAGACCACGACCCTCAAGCTGCTATCGGGGATCATCACGCCGACTTCCGGTTCGGCCTCCGTGCTGGGATATACGCCCTGGAAACGGGACAACGCCTATCGCCGGCGTTTCGCCCTGGTGATGGGCCAAAAGAACCAGCTTTGGTGGGACTTGCCGGCGGCGGAATCGTTTCGGCTCCACCAGCAGATCTACGACATCCCGGAGGCGACCTTTCGCCGTACCTTGGGCGAGCTGACCGGCATGATGCAGGTCGAGTCGCTCCTGTACCGGCCGGTCCGCGAGCTGTCGCTCGGCGAACGGATGCGGATGGAATTGATCGCGGCGCTCCTGCATTCGCCCGACGTCCTGTTCCTGGACGAGCCGACCATCGGGCTGGACGTGACGGCCCAGTTCACCATCCACCAATTCCTGCGGCACTACCAGCAGACGCGGGGGACCACCATCCTGCTCACCAGCCATTACATGAAGGATGTGGCGGTGCTGTGCCGCCGCGTGGTCGTGATCGCGGGCGGGCGATTGATCTACGACGGTTCCTTGACCGGATTGGTGGACCGCTTCGGGGGATACAAGATCATCTCGGTACTGTTCAGCGGCGGCGAGATCCCCGGCGATTTGGAGCGGTTCGGGCGGATCGTGTCGCGAGAGCCGCCGCGGGTGCGGTTGCGGGTGGATCGGCAAGTGGTCACGGCGACGTTGCGGGAACTGTTGGCCCGGTATGCCGCCGACGACGTCAGCGTCGAGGACCCGCCTTTGGAAGAAGTGGTTTCGGCTTTGTTCGTTTCGGCGGAGGAGGCGGGCGACGCGGCGACTTCGGTGTCGCTCGTCCGTTCGTAGCTCCGGCGCGGGAACGGCGGCCGGGCGCTGCGCAACCGGCCGAGATACCCGCCGCATCATCATCCGCCGCATCATCA
>JAAZNR010000314.1 GCA_012798155.1 Thermogutta sp.
CGTAGCCCGGCCCTTCGGTGTCATCCCCAAACCGGTCGCCGGTCAAAATAATCGCGGCCGGATGAAGAACGCCCACATGGCCGCGGCCTCCGCTGCTGCGCTTGCCACGGGATAGTTCTTCGGAAGTCGAACAGAGAAGGGAGCGGTGGGATGCGAGCGCTTTGGCTTTTCCTGACGTGTGTTGCCGGAATGGGGTTGGGCATCGGGCCGGCGGTCGCCGCGGAAGAAGTCGTCCTTCCGGTCGGCGGAAATCCGGCGGCCCTGAACTTCCCTCATTTCCCGGACGCCGCCCATGCCGTCATTTGGCGGAATTGGGGATTGGTATCCGCGGACGATCTTGCCGGGGTTTTGGGGGCCTCGGGCGACGAGGTCCGCACGGCTGCCGCGGCCATGGGTTTGCCGCCCTGCGATGCGACCTCGGACCTCTTCCGGCGCCGAGGCTACATCACGTTGATCCGGCGGAATTGGCACCTCTTGCCCTATGACCAGCTCCTGGAACTCCTCGACATGACGCCGCAAGAGCTGGCCTACGTACTGCGGGAGGATGACTTTCTCTTCGTGAAACTCGGCAACCTCAAGCCCGACTGCGACAGGGTCCGGCTGGTGCCGCCGACGGCCGAGGTTCAACAAGCCGAAGCCCGCATTCGTGCGATCCTCGCCGAGCACCTTGGTGAAACCGCCAAGGTCGAGGGGGAACCGAGATTCGCCTTCGTGGAAGAGCTATCGCGGCCGGAGAGACCGATCACGGAGGCCTCGCCCGAGAGAATACGGCAGGGCCTACGACTGATCTACTCGTATTTCGCGCCCTACGGCGATCCCCTTATGCATCCCGAGTTGGACCCCTATCCGGACGGCTTGCTCCAGAGGTTGGCCGACCTGGGCGTGAACGGCGTTTGGATGCACGTGGTGCTGCGAAATCTGGCCCCGGGCGGCGATGATTTTCCCGAATTCGGCAAGGGATGCGAAACGCGGCTCCGCAACCTGCAAGCGTTGGCCTCGCGGGCGAAACGCCACGGCATCGGCATCTACCTTTACATCAACGAACCGCGGGCCATGCCGCATGCGTTTTTCGCCGACCGGCCGGAAATGGCGGGCGTGAAGGAGGGAGAATTCACGGCCATGTGCACGTCGAATCCGCGGGTACAAGCGTGGCTGCGCAATTCCCTGACGCACGTCTTCCGCGAGGTTCCGGATTTGGCCGGCGTGTTCACGATCACCGCCTCCGAGAACCTCACCAACTGCGCCTCGCATTTCCGCCGCCAAGATTGCCCCCGCTGCGCGGCGCGGACCGATGACGAAATCTTGGCCGAGGTCAACCGCCTGATCGAAGAAGGCGTTCACGCGGGGAATCCCGAGGCGCGGGTCATCGTCTGGGATTGGGGCTGGCACGGCCATCAGGACGCCTCCTCGCTGATCCCGCTTTTGCCGAAATCGGTTTGGTTGATGTCCGTCAGCGAATGGTCGCAACCGTTCGAACGGGGCGGGATTCGCGGCACGGTAGGCGAGTACTGCATGTCGGTGCCCGGCCCGGGGCCGCGAGCGGTCCGGCACTGGGCGGAGGCTCGCCGGCACGGCTTGAAGACGGCGGCCAAGGTCCAGTTCAACGTGACGTGGGAACTCTCCACCGTGCCCTTCCTGCCGGTCTTGGATTTGGTGGCCGAGCACTGCGCCAACCTCAATCGGCAGGACATCGACGGCATCATGCTGACGTGGACGTTGGGCGGCTATCCTTCGCCCAATTTGGCGGTGGCATCGCGATTTGCCGCGAACAAGGAGGCGACGGCGGAGGAGGTCTTGGACGCCGTGGCCGCGGAACGCTACGGCTCAAAGCCGGCTCCCCAGGTCCGCCGAGCGTGGGCCGCCTTCAGCCGGGCCTTTCAGGAATACCCCTACAGCGGCCAGGTGGTGTATAACGGCCCGCAGCACATGGGGCCGGCCAATCTGCTCTGGTTGCAGCCGAGCGGTTATCGAGCCACCATGACGGGCCTGCCTTATGACGATCTGAACGGCTGGCGAGGACCGTATCCGGAAGCGGTCTTCGCCTCGCAGTGGGATAAGTTGGTGGAGGGCTGGCAGCGGGGATTGGACGAATTCCGTGCCGCGGAGGCCCTGGCGGACCAGGACAAACGCCCGGTGCTCGAGAGCGATCTGCGGGTGGCGGAGGCGGCCTTTCTCCATTTCGCCTCGGTCCGCAATCAGGTCCGATTTGTCATGCTGCGGAATGCATGGCTGGGCGCGGATCCCGACTCGCCGGCGGGAAGGGACTTGCAAAGCAAACTGCTGGCTGTCGTGGAAGATGAGCTTGTCCTGGCAAAACGTCTGTTTACCCTAGCCTCGGCCGATTCCAGGCTGGGATTCGAGGCCTCCAATCATTACTTCTACGTTCCCGGCGACTTGCTGGAAAAAATCGTCAATTGCGAGGACATCTTGTCGCGGTTAGGTGCTCCGTAGCGAAGAAGCGGCTACGTATTCCGTAGCGAAGAAAGAGCGTTCGCGTCCGCTCACGGCGCCCGCCGACAGTATCATCATGTCCGGAGGAGAGTAACCGTTCACAGGGACTGTCCCGATGCTCGTGGGGAAGCCTGCAACACATGGGAACAAATGGGGGTAACCGTTCACGGGGACCGGGTTCATGCTTGCGATGAAAGCGGCGACAATGGGGCTGCCGCCTTTGGGAGTGAATGGGCAGATATGTTTTTCGGCTCCCGGCGGGCCAGGGACGGCTAGGCGGAATGAAAGGATGGAAACGCGAAGAACGCAGAGTTCGGGCTATCCATTCTTCGTTCTCCTTCTTCTTTCTCCGCGCCCTCTGCGTCCTCTGCGTTTCATAATCCGTGGCGTTTGCGCCTCTGGGTGTCAAAATCGGTGGCGGTTACGCCTCTGCCTGTCCAACGCGGACCTGGCAAGCGTCGGAACGGCTAAGATGGAGATAGGCCGCCGATTTGCGTCATGGGAGCGACGCCATTGGAGCGGTTTCATCACTCGTGAGGTTGTGAGCCTATGTTCCCTGACAATGGTGGAGGTCCACGAGCGGAAGGTTCCCTGCCAGGACAATTCCCGACGGTGAGGATGCGGCGGCTCCGCTACCACCCGGGCGTGCGCCGGTTGGTGCAGACCGTCCGGCTCCATCCGGGGCGCTGGATTCAGCCGCTCTTCGTCCACGACAAGGGTGCGGAGAAGAAGCCGATCGCCTCCATGCCCGGCCAGTTTCAACTGTCGCCGGATCATCTCGTGGAAGAGGCCGAACAAGCCATGGAGCTAGGGTTGGGCGGTGTGATCCTCTTCGGCATTCCGAGTAGAAAGGACGAATCGGGATGCGACGCGCTGGACGAAAACGGCGTGATTTGCCGGGCGGTTCGCCGAATCAAGCAGGCGGTGCCGGACCTGCTGACGGTCACGGATTTGTGCTTTTGCGAATACACGGACCACGGGCATTGCGGGCGATTGGGGTATGCCGGGACGCAGCCCACGGTCGATAACGACGCGACCTTGGACCTTCTCGGGCGGCAGGCCGTGCTCCATGCCCGGGCCGGCGCGGATGTGATCGCACCCAGCGGGATGATGGACGGAATGGTGGCGGCGATCCGCGGGGCCCTGGACGCCGCCGGTTTCATCCATGTGCCGATCATGAGCTATTCCGCGAAGTATGCCGGACCGTTTTACGGCCCGTTTCGAGATGCCGCGGAGAGCGCCCCGCAATTCGGCGACCGGCGAAGCTACCAAATGGATCCCGCGGCGGCCGCGGAGCAAGCCCTCCGCGAAGTCGAACTGGATTTGGCGGAGGGGGCCGACATCGTGATGGTCAAACCGGCTTTGGCCTATCTGGACGTCATTCGGCAGGTTCGCGATCGGTTTCCCGGCGTGCCGTTGGCGGCCTACAACGTCTCCGGCGAATACAGCATGGTCATGGCCGCCGCCGCGGCGGGCTGGATCGACGGCCCGGCGACGATTCGTGAGATCCTAACCTCCATCCATCGGGCCGGTGCCGATATCATCATTACCTATTGGGCCAAGGAGGCCGCGCGGTGGGTTTCGGGAATCGACGGCGGCCGGCTCGGATCGTGAAAGTTCTATTGCTGCAATTACCGATTCCCCCCTTCGGACCCGAGGCCGTGCGAGGCAACGTGCCCTTGGCCGCGGCATACCTGAAGCTCTATGCGCAGCGCGTGGCGCGGGTCGCGGCGGAGATCGAGCTTCTGCCTTCGTCCTTGTCCGACGGCTCGGGGGATGCCGCCATGGTTCGTGAAATCGCGGACCGCCGCCCGGACGTGCTGGGCCTTTCGTGCTACCTCTGGAACATCGAGAGGTCTCTATTCCTCGCGCAACAGGTCAAGCAATTGCTGCCGAATGTCCGCGTGGTACTGGGCGGACCCGAGATCACGCCTGACAATGCCTGGGTATTGGAACATCCGGCCGTCGATTACGCGGTCATGGGAGAGGGGGAACAAACCTTCGCCGAATTGCTGGGGTATTTGACGGAGACGCGCGGGGGCAACGTCGAGGAACCGGTAATCGCCGGACTGTGGAGCCGGCGAACGCGTAAGATTCCGCCGCGGCGCGGCCAATTGCCCCATTTGAACGACGTCGGCCGCGTCTATCTGGAGGGAATCCTCGATCCCGCCCCGTACGACAGCCTTCTTTTGGAGACCGTCCGCGGCTGCGTCTTCAAGTGCGGCTTCTGTTACTATCCCAAGAGCTTCGATCGCCTGGCGTACATGGACGCCGAGTTGGCGGCGGCGAATCTGGCGGCGGCCCGGCGGTCCGGCGTCTCCGAGGTCGTCCTCCTCGATCCCACGCTCAATCAGCGGCGGGACTTCACGCAGTTCTTGAGGCTGCTGGTGGCGGGAAACGCCGATCGTTCCTTCACCTATTCGGCGGAGTTGCGGGCGGAAGGGGTTCGAGCGGAACATGCCCGGCTCATGGCCGAGGCCGGCTTCGCCGAGGTCGAATTGGGACTGCAATCCGTCGATCCGACGGCCCAGGCCTTGATGCATCGCACCGTCAACCTGCCGGCATTCGAGCGGGGAGTGCGGGCGATGCTGGAGGCCGGCATTCGCACGCGCGTGGATTTGATCGTCGGGCTGCCGGGGGACACGGCGGATTCCGTCCGTCGCGGCTTCGACTACCTGGCACGCTCCCGGCTCTATTCCGAGATTCAGATCTTCCGGCTGGCGGTTCTGCCGGGAACCGATTTTCGGCGGCGCCACCGGGAATTGGGGCTGGAGTTTCAGCCTCACCCGCCGTACCACGTCCTCCGCACGCCGACCTTGTCGAGCGAAGAGATCGGCGATTTGATGCGGGAGGCGGAATCGCTATTTGGTACCGAATTCGACCCCCTCCCCGAGGTCCCCTCTTCGGCGTCATGCGATTCGATGGGCCTTGGGGATACGTCCCGCGACGGCACGCAGTGGGTGATCGATCTGGATGCATCTCCGCGACGGCTATCGCCTGACGAGGTCGGCCTTGCGCACGTTCTGCGATTTCTGTCGCGAGATTTCCCCCGGCACGGCGCCGCCATGCGTCGCTGGGTCGAATTCGTGCTAGAGCACAATCCCCACTGTACCTTGTGGATCGTGATCGAACTCGGCGAGGGAGGGGAACTACCGCGCGAACG
>JAAZNR010000315.1 GCA_012798155.1 Thermogutta sp.
ACGACGCCCAAGTTCCGCCGTCCGGCGATCCCCGCGCTTGGTTTCCAACCAGGCCGCTCGCCGTTCTTGCGATCTACGGGCTGATGGGCGCGGCGGTGCTGGCCAAGGGACCGATCGGCTTCGTGCTGCCCTCGGCCGTCATCGGGCTGTTCATGCTCTGGCAGGGCATTTACGATCGGGTCGGCCCGCCGCCGAACGGCAGGTTGCGGCGCATCCTTCAACCCGCCGCGCGGATGTTTTCGCCGCGGGCGATGGGACGGACCATCCTGGCCATGCGACCGCTCTGGGCCGTGATCGCCGTGCTGCTCGTGGCCGGTCCCTGGCACCTTTGGGTAGGGCTGCGGACCGACGGCGCCTGGCTGCGAGGCTTCTACTGGACCCACAATGTGAACCGCTTCATCGAGCCGATGGAGGGGCACGGCGGGCCGATCTTCTATTACCCGGCCATCCTTTTGTTGACCTTTTTCCCCTGGTCGCTGCTCTTGATCCCGGCGTTGATCCACGCCGCGCGGGAGTGGGCGGCGCGGGGGCCGCACGCCCGGGCCGTGACCTTTTTCGCCGCCTGGGGTCTGGTCTATGTGGGCTTCTTTTCCTTGGCGGGGACCAAGCTGCCCAGCTATATCACCCCCAGCTTGCCCGCCTTCGCCGTGCTCACCGCCTGGTTTTTGGACACGCGATTGACGGGCGAGTCGGCCGTGCGGCGCGGTTGGCTGACGGCGGCATTCGTGATTACGGCGGCTGTGGGGCTGGGAGTCGCGGCCGCCCTCCCGCCGGCGGCTTCGCACTTCCTGCCGGGCGAGGAGAGCTTGGGCCTGCTGGGCATCATTCTCGCCGGTGGGGGAATCGCCGCCTTGGCCGCCTTGCGCAAGGAACGACGTTGGGCCGCCGTGACCGCCTTCGCCGTCTCCGCCCTCCTCTTCGCCGCGGCGGCCTTCGGCATCGCCGCCGAGCGGGTCTCGCGCCACCAAAAGTTCGCCCGGCTGGCCGAGCTGATTCGAGAGCAGCCCGACGCCCCGCTTGCCGCCTTCAACTGCCTCGAGCCGAGTTGGGTCTTTTACACCGGCCGCAAGGTGGAATGGTTCGCTCCGCCGGACACGGCCGCGCTCCGCGAGTTTCTGGCGACCTCCCCCTCCGCTTACGTCATCACCACGGAAGAGGATTACCGGCGTCTCGCCCCCCAGTTGCCCGGCGATGTGCAAGTCGTGGAGCGCGTCCCATACTTCTTGGAGGGCACCGATCTGGTTTTGCTTGGACGCGCGGCACCGCGGGACGACGTCCCCATGATCGGGAGCCGCGGCCGGGATTCGAGCGTTCGCTGACCGCCGGACCCCGACCCGCCGCCGGCGGACACGAGCCGGCGGGTGTTTTCCCGCGCTACAGTTTTCACAGCGCGATGTGAGCCACCGGCGTAAGCCGGCGGTGTGTACGCCGGGGAGATGGCCGTCTGGGGGCTTCGCTGCGCTTCGTCCCCAGCCACCCGGCGTCTGCGCGACCCGGCGGGTGGAATCGCACGGAAACCCGAGCCACCAGCGTAAGCTGGTGGTGTTATAGCGCAATCCAACCCGAGCCGGCGGCGTAAGCCGGCGGTGAATCCTGGGTAGCGCCGAAACACCGCCGGCTGACACCGGCGGCTCCGACGTTTTGCCGCCGCGGGCTTACGCCGGCAGTGGCACGCACGCGACTGGGGGCTGCGCTGCGCTTCGTCCCCGGCCACTGCGCGAACCTCAGGCTGGGATGCTCGGGCCTCGCGATTGCGGGACGGGGGGCCGTTGCTGTAACTCCGTTCAGCCGGCAGCGAGCCGAATGATTGACCCAAGAGACGGGGCAAACTAAAATAGCGTGGGTCGTGAAACGGGGAGGCGTCGGCGGCCGGCTCTCCCCGGGCGTATCTCTTTGTGGTGTGCGCTTGTACCGGCTGATAACAAATGTGTCTTTCGAGACGAGGTGTGCTATGAGACGTCGTGCGTTCACCCTCGTGGAGCTGCTGGTCGTGATCGCGATCATCGGCATCTTGATCGCGCTCCTGTTGCCGGCCGTGCAGGCCGCCCGCGAGGCCGCCCGGCGATCCCAGTGCATCAGCAACCTTAGACAGCTCGGCATCGGCTTCCAAAACTATCATGACGTGTGGGGACAATTCCCGCTGCCCGGCATGATCGACAACCAGTTGGGCTGGACGGCCTCGATACTGCCGTTCATCGAACAGAAGCCGATTTACGATCAAATGGATTGGCGTAAGGGCGACTTCCGGATGGAGGGCAAGATCAAACATGCCGCCAACCGCATCCCGGTATATATGTGCCCCTCCGGCATTCAGGTGCGAAGCGAGGCTGCCGACGAGGTATGGCCCAAACCCGGCGGTGAGAAGGTCTATACCGTTCATTACTACGGCATCCTTGGTCCGTACGGCACCAATCTGACCACCAATCAGACGTACCGGTGTCGTAACACGACGCAAGGATTCGGCGGCGAGTGCGATCAGGGCATCCTGTGGCAGTATGCCAGCCGTATGGCGGACATTACGGACGGGACGTCCAATACGCTGCTGTTGGGCGAAATATCGTGGTCCCAAATGACCAAGTACCGGGCCTGGATCCGCGGAAAGTTCAGCGACAACCGCGGAGTCCTGTACGTCCTGTCCAAATACCTGCGATTCCCCATCAATTCCAAGAACGAGTCGATCTGGAATGGCATCGCCTTCGGCAGTTTCCACCCCGGCGGTTGCCAATTCGTGAAGGCCGACGGCTCGGCCAGCTTCCTCTCCGAAACGATGGATTTCGGCGTCTACCAGGCATTGGGTAGCAAGGACGGCGGTGAATCCCTTCAGTCGCCGTAGCGGGGAGCACCCGCGGACACTTCCGACGCAAACCGCAACCCGTGATGGCAGGGGATCGTGTCATGGCGACTCTTCGGTACATCGTGAACGGCTCGGCCCTTGCCGCGCTAGGCATCCTCCTGGTTCTCTCTCAAGGGTGCGGGAAGAATGATCCCCGCAACAATGCCATATTCGGGACGATCACGTACCGCGGCGAGCCCGTGCCGGCCGGATCGATCACCTTCATTCCCGATGCCTCGCAGGGGAACTCCGGACCGGCCGTCACCATCTCGTTCGAAAACGGTCGTTATGATTCCCGCGCCGCAGGGGTGGGACATATCGGCGGCCCGCACAAGATTCGCATCACCGGTTTGACGGGCAAGGATTCCGGCGACGAATACTTCCCGCAGGGGACGCTGTTGTTCCCCGATTACGAGACCTCAGCGGACCTGCCGAAAGGCCCCAGCGAACGGGACTTCACGATCCCGGACGATTGGGTTTTGCCCGACACCGCACCGCAACCGTACGAAGGCCCCTGAGGCGCCCGCTGCTTCCACCTCGGGCTGACGCTAGCGGCTCGCGCTCGCGCGTTGTGCACGGCGTCTTCGTTCCGCATGAGTTCCACGAGCCGCCGGCGTAAGCTGGCGGTGAATCCTGGGTAGCGCCGAGACACCGCCGGCTGACACCGGCGGCTCCGACGTTTTGCCGCCGCGGGCTTACGCCGGCAGTGGCACCCACGCGACTGGGGGCTTCGCTCCGCTTCGACCCCAGCCACCCAAAATTTCGCCGGCCACCCGGCCGCACTATCAATCCGCACTATTAACCCGAGCCACCAGCGTAAGCTGGTGGTGTTATAGCGCAATCCAACTCGAGCCGCCGATTCCTCGCCTCGTGACCTTTTGGAGACGCACCCATGCGACGACCCTCGATCATGCCGGCGCGGACACGCCGGCGGCTGTTTCCCGTCTTCTCGCTTGCAATTTTACTGATAGTGCCGGTCCGGTCCTGGGCCGCCGAGCAGCCTCCCGCTCCGCCCGGCTATTGCTGCATCTCCGGCATTTACCCGCATCTGGCGGTCTTCAACCAGCCCGAGGATCCCGCCGATCGGCCGCACCACGGGGAGTGCGGCATCGGGGCCGTCGCCGTGTGGCAGGACCGGCTATGGTACCTCACCTATCCCCAGCACAAGACGACCGGCAGCAACGACAAGCTGTACGAGCTGGACGCGGCGATGAACGTCCGCATCCGGCCCGAGAGCGTGGGCGGGACGCACGCCGGGCGGATGTATCATCGAGAGTCGGGACAGTTGATTCTGGGGCCGTATTTCATCGACGCCCAAGGGAACGTCCGCGCGGCCGACCTGAAGAAGCTGCGGGGCCGGATGACCGCCGTCATGCGGCACCTCCACGAGCCGGCGGAAAAGGTCTATTTCTTCGATATGGAAGGGGCGATCTACGAGGTCGACGTCCATTCCTTGGATGTCACCAAGCTGTTCGACAAGCCGGTGCCCGGTTGGCACGGCAAGGGGGGCTACACGGCCCAGGGCCGCGTGGTCATCGCCAATAACGGCGAGGTCGGCCCGGCCGAGGCCTACCGCAAGTTGTTGGTGGGCGGGCCGGCGGTGGGTGACGAGGCCGGCGTCCTGGCCGAGTGGGACGGCAAGCACTGGCGGATCGTGGAACGCAAGCAATTCTGCGATGTCACCGGCCCCGGCGGCCTGTGGGGATCGCCCGACGACCGGGCACCGCTCTGGGCCGTGGGTTGGGACAAGCGGTCCGTCATCCTGAAGCTGCTGGACGGGGGGGAATGGTCCACCTTCCGCCTGCCCAAGGGTTCGCACACGTTCGATCCGCGCCACGGTTGGTACACGGAGTGGCCCCGCATCCGCGAGATCGCCGCAGGACGCTTCCTGCTCTGCATGCACGGCCAGATGTTCGACTTTCCGCCGAGTTTCGCCGCCCGGTCCGCCCAGGGGATTCGGCCGATCTGCACGCACCTGCGGTATATCCCGGACTTTTGCCACTGGAACGGTCGTGTGATTCTCGGCGCCGACGACGCCTCGATGATGCAGAACCCGATGTGCGGCCAAGCCCAATCCAATTTGTGGTTCGGAACCGCGGAGCAGTTGCGGGCGTTCGGCCCGGCGGCGGGTTGGGGCGGCGTATGGCTGGACGACCCCGTCCCCGCCGGCGAGCCTTCGCAGCCGTATCTCTTCGCCGGATACCGCGAGCGGACGGTCCACATCGTCCACGACGCCGCGACGCCGGTACGCTTTTCGCTGCAAACCAGCAACGGCGGCGGGGAAGAGTGGCGCGAGCTGCAAGGCATCGAAGTCCCGCCCGGCACCTATCGCAGCGAGGTGTTGCCGCAAGACGCCCCCGGCGAGTGGCTCCGTGTGATCGCCTCGGCCGGCTGCCGCGCGACCGTGTATTTCCACTATGCGTCGCCTCGGCCGGACTCGCCGCGCGAAGACGAATTGTTCGCGGGGCTGGCTCGTGTGACGGACGATGCGCCCGCCTACGGCGGCATCATCCGCCCGGCGGCGCACAACCGCAACCTGCAATGGGCGGCGGAGGAACACGCCGGCTCGGGGACGAAGGCCCAAGGATATCGCGAGGCGGACATCACGCCGCGGGGCGAGCCGACCTTTTCACGCCCCGGCGAGGATCGCAGCGAGGAGGTCGTTTCGGTGGGCCGGATCGTCGCCGATTACGCCGTGGATGAGGCCTCCGTGATCGTCCGCGACGCCGCCGGCAAGGCCTTCCGCCTGCCCAAGGGCGCGGCGGAGTTCGACGCCCTGGTCTGCCGGAGCCGGGGTGTCCGCGAATGCGCCTCCGAGCGTTTCCTGGCCAACATTCACGGCACGTTTTACGAAATCCCGCGGGCGAACAACGGCCGGCCCGATTGGGAGCGGATGAAACCGGTCGCCTCCCACGATCGCCGCATCTACGATTTCTGCTCGTGGCGCGGGCTGTTGGCGGCGGCCGGCGTGCGAGAGGGGGCGGTGCCGGACGGCCATGTCTTCCGAGCCGAGGACGGCCCCGGGCTGTGGTTCGGGGCCTTGGACGATCTGTGGAAGCTCGGCAAGCCCCGCGGGGAAGGCGGACCCTGGCGGGATACCGCCGTTGCGGCGGGCACGCCGTCCGACCCCTATTTGCTGACGGGCTACGATCGCAAGACGCTCACGCTTTCCCACGATCGGCCCCAAACCGTAACCTTTACCCTGGAAATCAACTTCGATCACCAGGGCTTTCACGATTGGCGGGAGATCGCGGTCCCCGCCGGGCAAAGCGTCTCCTACACCTTCCCCGAGGGATACCACGCCCACTGGTTGCGGCTTCGCTGCGACAAAGACTGCCGCGCCACGGCCCAACTGCGGTACGAGTAGCAATCGCCGTCCCCGCACGATACAACCCGAGCCGCCGGCGTAAGGCGGCGGGTGGAGACGCCGGGACACGGGCGACTGGGGGCTGCGCTCCGCTACGACCCCAGCCACCCGGACGACCCCAGTCACCCAAAGCTTCCCTGGCCACCCGGACGACCCCAGCCACCCAAAATTTCCCCGGCCGCACGGAGGCCCCAGCCACCCGACCGCACGATACAAGCCGAGCCGCCGGCGTAAGCCGGTGGTGGAGACGCCGGGATACGGGCGTCCGGGTCAGGTCTTGAGGTATTCGGCGGGGAATTTCCAGGGCTTGCGATACTCGGGCACGGCCAGCCGGGCCGCTTCCTCGTCGCCCACGATGGATTCCGTGGCCGGGTCGAACTGCACGGAGCGTCCCAGCCGGTAAGACAGATTGCCCAGCACGATGGGGATGTCGATCTTGACGTGATAGTCCACGTTGCAGGAGGGCTGCTCGCGCGTCTTCACGCAGTTGACCCATTCGATCTCGTGGCCGGGCGAGGGCGGAATGGAGGGTTCGGGCGGCGTGCGGTCCTTCATGCGGTCTCCCTCGGGGACGATTTCGTGCATCGAGTAGTTGCAGTACATCGTGCCGTCCAGCCCGTGGAAGTAGATGCCCAACCGCCGTTTGGGCACGGGTTCGCCGTGGAGATCGAAGCCGTAGCTGTTGATCAGGCTGGACATCCAGGTCATGGTCAAGTTGGGATACTGGAAGAGCATTTCCTGGACGTCGGGGGCGTCGCCGTCGTCGCGGATGACGTACCGCCCGCCCGAACAATGCACCCGCGTCGGCAGCCCGAGGTCCAAGGCCCACACCGGCAGGTCGATGATGTGGGGGGCCATGTTGGGCGTCCACCCGCCGCTGATCTCCATCCAGGAGCCGTGATTATAGGAATTGGCGGCGAGGATGGCGTTGAAGGGGCGTTGCGGGGCGGGACCGAGCCACATGTCCCAATCCAGGCCCGGCGGGGGCGTGGTGTTGGGATCGTGGCCCACGCCTTCCGGCCCTTGGTTCATGACGTTGAACGTCCGCACGCAGCCTACCGGGCCGATGAAGCCGGCGCGAATCTTCTCGACCACCCGGCGGTAGTTCTCCGAGGCGTGGATTTGCGTGCCGATTTGAACGATCCGTTGGTGCTTCCGCACGGCGTTGCGGACGGCCAGGCTCTCGCCCAGGTGCAGCGTCATGGGCTTTTGCAGGTACATGTCCTTGCCCGCCTCGCACGCGGCGACGGCGATCAAGGTGTGCCAGTGGGGCGGCGTGGCCACGATGACGGCGTCGATATCCTTCTGATCGAGGACCTCGCGAAAGTCCTTGTAAGGACGGGCGCCTTCGTATTTTTTGACGACGGCCGCCGCGCGTTCATCCCAGACATCGCAGGCCGCCGCCACACTGACGTCCGGATGCTGGGCGGTGGCGGCCAGATTGGCCTGCCCCATGCCGCCGCAGCCGATCAAGGCCACGCGGAGCTTCTCGTTGGCCCCGCCGGCGGGGCCCTCCCCTAGCACGCCCTGGGCCAGGACCAAGGGCACGGCCGCAGCCGCCGCGCCCGCCGCCGATCGGTCGAAGAATCCCCGCCGGTTCATTTTCCGAGGTTGCGACATGGTTCGATCTCCCTTGTTTTGTTGGTTTCGATCCGCGCCCTCGCGGGGAGGGCAATTCGCATCCCTATTGCAACTCCACGATGCTCCAAAAGTCAAGTCCCGGCACGTCGATTCGCAATCCTTGCTCGACGGCCTGCACGCTGACCGCCGCAGGCTCCGCCCGGGGCGCGTAGAGCGTGGCCTTGCGGAAGGCGTCCGCCGGCCGCCCCAAAACGTCCGGACTCAAGGTCACCTGGAAAGGCGGCCGCGGCTCCATGCGATCGTCCTCCTTGCGATAGGCGCGATTCAAAAGATGGACCGCCAATGTCGAGCCGTCTTCTCGGACGCAAACTCGCGGCACGACCAGCACCCGGTCCGTGCCTTGGATGCGGACCGGCTCTCCCAGCCGGGCGTGAATCGCGGCGACGCCGGACCAGACGACCACGCGGGCCTCCTCTTTTCCTGCTTGCAGCAGGGCGGCGAGTTCGGAGTCCGGCTGCAAGTCGCCGGGCACGACCAGCAGCCGGTAGCGCTCGAGCGTCTCCTTGGTGATGCGATAGCCGGGCAACCAGTCGTCGCCATGAACGACCACGGCGAACGGCACGTTGGCGTCGGCCAAG
>JAAZNR010000316.1 GCA_012798155.1 Thermogutta sp.
AAACCGCGTCTTGCTGGCGGACGGGTTGATCGAGCTTCAGGTCATCGGCACGTCGCCGGAAGCCGTGGAATGCCGTGTGGTCCAACCCGGCGTCGTGCGAAGCCGCCAGGGGATTCACGTCCCCGGGGCGAAACTTCGCGTTCGCGCCATGGACGAGGCGGATTTCGCGGCGGCGGAGTGGGCGGCACTCCACGGGATCGATTTCGTGGGCTTGAGCTTCGTGCGAACGGCGGAGGATATCGGCGAATTGCGCGATCATCTCAAGAGCCGCGGCTCCGACGCCCATCTCATCGCCAAAATCGAAAAGGCGGAAGCACTCGACCGTTTGGACGAAATCGTCTCCGCCGCGGACGGCGTGATGGTAGCGAGGGGAGACTTGGGCGTGGAAACGGACATTGCCCGTTTGGCCGTGGCGCAAAAGGAGATCGTAAACATAGCGAGGAGGCATCGAAAACCGGTGATCGTCGCCACGCAGATGCTGGACAGCATGCAAAACTCGCCCTTGCCGACACGGGCCGAGGTGACCGACGTAGCCAACGCCGTGCTCGACGGGGCGGATGCCTGCATGTTGTCGGGGGAGACGGCGATCGGTCGTTTTCCGCTGGAATCGGTCGCCATGATGCACCGCATCGCCTTGGCCGCCGAAGAGTACGCGGGCTCCTCCGCCCGCGATGCCGGGGAATCGAGCGAGAAGGTTGTTCGCGGCGGGAACGACGAAACGATTACGGAGAGTACGGCCTTGCACGCGGGGTGCATCGCCGCCGAGGTGGATGCCAAATTGCTGATCGTGGCGAGTCACTCCGGGAAAACCGCTCTGCGAATATCGAAACACCGCTTCCACATGCCGACGGTAGGGGTCTCGGCAAACGCGGCGGCGCTCCGCCGCATGGCGCTGTACTGGGGCATCATTCCTCTCCCACAAGCTCCCGTGGCCGAGAGCGACCGGCTCCTGGATTTCGTCGCCCAGTGGGGATTGGAACAGCAGCTCCTTCACGCCGGCGACCTGATCGTTACGATCCACGGAACGGGGTTGCCGGATAGCAGGCACAACGCCATTCTTGTACAGCGCGTGACCGATTCGTAGCCGTTCACGGCCGTACGCGCTCTGTCCTTGAAACGCGGACCCGAGCGGGCGGCCGGGGTCGCAGCGTAGCGAAGCCCCCAGTCACCCCTCTTCGGGCCGTCGCAAGCCGAAAAACGTACCCGGCGCATTCACGTCCCACGGTGACAGTCCCCTTTTTGCAGGGTCCCCCGCAAGCATGGGGACAATCCCCGTGAACGGTTACACCGATTCCAACGCCAATCAGGACCGTTGGCGGAGTCGCCCGTGACGCAGCATGATCGCTGGGACGCCGCCGTCGCGCGGTCCCGGCGCTTTCGCGGCTCTTATTTCCCTGAAACCGGCCGAAGGCGATCAGCATTATCCGCAAATCAGGCATGACCGCCCCGGCCGGTTTCTTCGTCGATTCCCGCGGTGGTGTCGTTCCGCTCCGACGGTCGCTACGGTGCTTCGCGTGGGATGGGAATTGCCGGACGTCGCTGATGTAGCCGTGGTAGGGACGCTGCAAAAGAAAGCCGAGACTCGTCGCGGAGGCGCCGATCTCCGAATAGGGGAGCGTCTCGCCGGAGTCGGGTTGGGCGTCCCATCGCGAAGGAGACTCGCCGCCATGAAAAAACAGACTATTCGCGTGGTAACTCGCGGAACCGACGGACAGATTCGAATTCGGGATTACGACAGCCCCGAAGACCTCCTCAAGCGGCATGCCCAAATCGGCATCGACGACTGTTGCACCGACCTGACGGTTCGCGGCTTGCCGGTGTTCCGAGGATTGATCGGTCCGATTCCCGAAGCCCCGGGGATTGTACGCTACGAGTCTCCGGAAGTCTTCGAAACGTTGACCAAGGAATGGTCCTCACCCAAGCCGGGAAGGACGCGGACCCGTACGCAAAGGGGCAAGCGACAGTCTCAGACCTCGTAGCAAAACCAGTCTCAATCCTCGTAGCGTGCGCCGGAGTCGGCGTTGACGCCTCGTCGCAAGCCCGCGTCACCGTCGTGCGGGCCTCACGATCGGATCGCGTTTGGACGCCGCGTGCGACTGCCGGCAAGGTCAGCCTGTGGGGTCCGGCGGCACGTCCCAGGCGATCAGCTCCTCATACGTTTGCCGGCGGCGGACCAATCTGGGTTCGCCGTTGGTGACGAGTACCTCGGCGGCGTAGGGCTTGGAGTTGTAGTTCGATCCCATGACGAAGCCGTAGGCCCCGGCGATTTCGATGACCAGAAGGTCGCCGACCGCGGCGGCGGGAAGGCGTCGCTTGGTCACGAACCCGCCCTCTTCTTGCGTGAAAATGTCTCCCGACTCGCAGAGCGGGCCGCCCACTACGGCTTCCACCGATTCACGCAAAAGCCGCGGCTCGCGGGGAGCAAGAGAGATGGGATGGTAGGCACCGTAAAGGATCGGCCGTGCGAAATTGTTGAAGCCCGCATCCGCCAGATAGAACAGATTGTCTCCCTGCTTTTTGACGGCGCGAATCTCGCAGATGAGAAACCCGGCCTCGGCGACGAGATATCGCCCCGGCTCGATCTCCAGGCGAACGGCGTGACCAAAGGCGTCTTCCAGCCGGCGGCGCGTCGCGTTCCAAAGCTCGAAATATGCCGCCGGGTCGATCCGGGTATCCTGGGGCCGGTACGGGACCGGCAGCCCGCCTCCCGCGCTGATGGAGCGGACGTTGCGGCCCGCCTCCAAGGCCGCCTTTTCCATCGCGGTACAGACCTGCGCGAGATGTTCTAAATCGGTGCCGGAGCCGATGTGCATATGAATGCCGGTGACGCCGAGGCCGTAGTGCTCGGCTTCGACCAAGGCGTCGTGCAATTGCGAGTGCCAGATACCGTGTTTGGACAGGTCGCCGCCGGTGTTGGTCTTGCGGCTGTGCCCGTGACCGAAGCCGGGATTGATTCGGAGCGTGATCTCCCGGCCGGAAACCCGCTCTCCGTATTGCTCGATCATATCGCGGGAGCCGCAGTTCACATGGATATCGCGTGCAATCACCAAGTCCAGGGCATCGCGATCGAAGATGTCGGCCGTGTAAACGATCGGCGGCGGGTCGCCCGAGGGCGCGTAGCCGGCTGCCAATGCCCGATGAATCTCCCCGGCGCTGACGGCGTCCACCAGGGCGCCCTCTCTGCGCAGCAAATCGAGGACCGCAAGGTTGGAGCAAGCCTTCTGGGCATAGCGCACCACGTCGAAGCGGCGGAGTTCGGCCAGACGCGATCGAATGATTGCGGCGTCATACACGTACAAGGGCGTGCCGAATTGCTTCACCAGCTCGGCGATCGGTATGCCGGCTATTTGCTCTCGTATCAACCCCGAATCGTTCTCTTGCGAAAACGCCATGCTTTTCTCGCTCCCAGCAACAAGGGTGGTTCATTGCGAGCGACGGAATCCAAAGTCCGCCGCAATTGCCGGATTGCCCGGCTTGAGCCACAGGAGCGAAGCTCGCCGCGCTCAAATCCGGTTGTCCGAGAGTCTCTGCTCGCCCACGCGTTACCCCTTGCGTTCCCCGCAATGAGCGGCCGTGAGGGCGATGCCGGCGAGCGTCAGGTGGGGCACATGCTTGGCACCGCGCAAGTGCTCGGCGAATATCGCCGCGTGTCCCCCAGTGAGGACGACGTCGGTCTGCCCCCCCAGTGCCTCAGCTTGCCGGTTCAGCAGCTCTCGGATCGCGCCCAAAGTACCCCAGAAAAGTCCCGCCCGCATGGCCGCCTCCGTATCCTTGCCAAGGGCTTGCGGGGCCGCCAAGGTTTCCACGTTGAGGAGCGGGAGCAGATCCGTGAACTCGTGGAGGGCGCGGGCCGTGGAGGCCAATCCCAGCAGGATGGCCCCGCCCAAAAACGCCCCGTCCGCGGAAACGGCATCGACGGTGATGGCGGTGCCCAGGTCCACAACCACCGTAGGATGGCCGGGACGCCGCATCCGCTCTGCCGCCAGGGCGTTCACCAAACGATCGATGCCGACGCGATCGGGATGCGGTAAACGGACGGGCAAAGGCACGTCCGCGGCGCTTACCAGCACCAAACGGTCCTCGGGGCGGGCACGCTTCACGCAATCGAGCAGCCTCCCCGCGGCGGGGCGGTTGACGCTTGCGATCCACCACGTCGTCGTCGCCGGCTCCATGCCTCCCGCCTCCCCATGTGCCTCCACGGCCGGCGAAACCAACGCCACGATCTCGGCCGGGTCCTCCGACGCGAAAGTCCGCTCCGGCTTCGGGATCGAGGCCGGCTCCTGAGCCGAAGGGAAGATTCCGCACTTGAGACGATTGTTGCCGATGTCTACCGCCACAAACATGCAACGATCTTTCTCGGAAACGGTATTCGATTCAAGTTGCGCGAGAGGCTCGTTTCTCGGCGAGCTTGGTATCCAGACTCGTGAAC
>JAAZNR010000317.1 GCA_012798155.1 Thermogutta sp.
ATGGACACTCCGGCGGGCGACGAATTGGCCCAGTGCCGGGTCGAGGCGGAAAAGATCGGCCAGGCGACCGGCTGGACGGTGAAAGACGGCAGGGGTTTCGTCCTCCGCCGTTTCTTGGATACCAACGGTGACAACAAGGTCGATTCATGGTGCTATTTTCAGGGGGGCCTGGAGGTCTACCGCGATATCGACTCCAACGGCAACGGCAAGGTCGATCAGAGCCGTTGGTTGAATACGGGCGGCAGCCGCTGGGGGCTGGACGCGAACGAGGACGGCGTTATCGACCAGTGGCGGCAAATATCCGCGGAGGAAGTGGCGGAAGAGGCGGTAGCGGCTCTTCTCACGCAGGACCTGCCGCGATTTCGTGTCTTGCAGGCGACCCCGGCTGAAGTGAATGCCTTGGAGCTGGGACCGACCTATTCGCGAGAAATCGTGGAACTGTTGAAAAACGCGGAGAGCCGGTTTGCCGAGAATGCCGCGAAAGTTCCCGCGGTGGGGACGCTGAAATGGATTCAATTCGCCGGTCACCGGCCGGGCGTAGTTCCGGCGGGTACGTTGGGTCTGACCCGCGACATCTTGGTTTACGACAACGCGGTGGCCTTCGCGGAGTCCCAACAGGGCACGATCCAAGTTTTTCTGGGGGCGATGATCCAGGTGGGAAATGCCTGGAGACTGGTCGACGCCCCCTTCATTTTGGACGAGAATGCCGCCGATTCTTTGGCGGGGGGACTGTTCTTCCGGCCGCCGACACCGGCTACGCCGACATCACCCGGCGAGAACGCCCCTACCGAAGAGATGCAAAAGTTGTTGGCCGAGTTGGAAACCGTGGAAAAGGCCCTGGCGGAGGCCAAATCTCTGGATGAGCAAACGGACTTGAACGGGAAACGGGCAGACCTGCTCAGGGCTTTGGCGGCGGCCGCCGTGCGACCGGAGGACCGCGTCACATGGCTGAAGCAATTGGCGGACACCCTGAGCGCGACCGCACAGGGCGGAACGTTTCCGGAGGGAGCGGCACGGCTCAAGGCCCTGTACGACGAAATCGCGAAGGACCCCGCCCAACAGTCTCTCGCGGCATACGTGCGATTCCGCCAGTTGGCGGCGGAATACGGTCTGAGCTTGCAGGCGCCGGATGCGGACTACAACAAGGTCCTCACCGGCTGGATCGCCAACCTCGAGCAGTTTCTGAAAGACTTCCCCGATGCGCCGGACGCCGCCGAGGCGATCATGCAAATCGCCGTCGGCAAGGAATACCTGGGCGACGAGGAGGGGGCGCAACGGCAGTATCAATTGTTGGCGACTCGATTCCCCGAAACTCCGGAAGGCGTCCGTGCCCGTGGCGCGCTCAAACGGCTGACGATGGAAGGCCAAGTACTCGATTTCAAGGGAAAGGACCCGCAAGGGGGTACGGTGGACGTCGCCGCGTACCGCGGCAAGGCGGTCGTTATCCAGTATTGGGCCAGTTGGTGCGAGCCTTGCAAGGCCGAGATGGCGATCCTGAAGGATCTCCTTTCACGCTACGGCAGTCAACTGGCGGTCGTGGGGGTAAATGTCGATACGGATGCGGCGGACATGACGGCGTACCTCCGCGATGCCAAGCTCCCCTGGCCGCAGATTCGTGAAGAGGGCGGCATGGAAAGCAGGCCGGCTTTGGAATTGGGAATCCTGACGGTACCGACCACCATTCTCTTGGACGGCCAAGGGCGCGTCGTAGACCGCAACGTGGTGGCTACGGAGTTGGAAGCGAAACTCAAGCAGATCATCCGCTGAATCTTTCCGCTGACATCCGACCGCGGAGCCGACGCCGCCGGTCTAAAAGGCACCTACCCCGAACGCCGCGTCATTGCCAACGCGGCGTTTTTTCATGTAAAGTTTTTTCATGCAAAAGGCTCAGGTAATAGGCTCAAGCAAGAGTCGCCGAACGGACCTCGCCCAATAATTCCCGCCGGCCGCTTGCGCTGTGGCGACCGGCTCACGATAGGCAGTATCCGGCCGCTGATGCTACCCCAGCCGGCGGCAGGCCCGATGTTGCATCGCAAACGGGCCGATTCCCGCCGCCCACGCTCGCTTGAGCCATCTCACGGCCGTATAATCCGGTCGTCCGTCGTTCTCAATTCCTCCGTCGATCCGACCGGTAACTCAGCCGCCGTGGTGGACGGATGGTCCAATCGCGGACATGATGGGGGGCCGTGGGTTTGAGTGCGTCGGACTTCGTGGTCAAGTCGGCGCATTTCCTTCACTTTAGGAGAGAATGCCATGTCGTCCCGGCTTAAGCTGTTGTTGGGCAAGTGTTTCTCCCCGAGGCTGTTATTGGCGGTCCAGCTTGGGGTTTGCTCGATTTGGGGGTTATCCGCCGCGGCGGAGGATGCCGAGAGCACTACAGGACCTCGTCAGGCGGGCGTCGCACCGAACTATCCGCGAGTCAACCTCTCGACATGGTACGAGGTTGATCCCGCTTGGCCGAAGCGACCCGCCGATGTGGCGTGGGGCCAAATGCCCGCCGTCGCCGTGG
>JAAZNR010000318.1 GCA_012798155.1 Thermogutta sp.
ACGGGGCCTTGGTCAGCATCCCTTGGCGTTCGGCCCACCTCAACGCCGCCTTGATATGCCTCAGGTGCCGGGCGACGGTGGTTTCCTTGACGCCGGATTTTCGCAGCTCCGATTGGAACCGCGACAACGCGGCCGCGTTCAGCGCGTTCAACTTGGCGGGGTTCAGGGTTCGCTCCAGCCTACGCAGGGACTCCAAGGCGGTCCTGCGTGACGCCGGACGCAAGGCGGCCAGCTTCTCTTGCGTGTAACGCTCGACGAATTGCCCCCAAGTCACTTTCGACGGCGGGGCGTGGCGACCGGCCCGCAACTCCCGCTCCAGCTCTCCGGCCAGCCGCTCGGCCTCCCGCCAGTCGTTCGTTCCGGCGCTCTTGGCCACCTTCTTGCCGCTCACGGGATCGAAGTAAACCAACGCCAACGGCCGCTCGGGGCCGTAGCTGTTCACCTTGACGCGAATCTCGTCGGTCATCGTACCGTCTCCTTGATTCGATAGGCCGTCTCCAGAATAGGAAATGCGGGCGGGAAGCCGGAGACGGTTCGGCTTGTCGGGCTAGCTTCCTATCCCGCCCGCGTGACGTTCGGCCGGTCAACGTAACAGCCGTCGTTCGGCGTTGTCAAGTCCCTTTGCCGCCGTCGGGGTCGTCATCGCCTTGGTCGTCGGCGTCCGTGGCCGCTTCGTGCACGCCCTCTAGGCCCAGCACCAGCCGCGTCACCTCAGCCGATTCCGCCGCCGACAGAAGCTCGATGATCTTCCGACCCAACGGATCGACGCCGGACGCCTCTTGAGCCGCCAAGTCGCTCAACGCCGGCGGATTTGAGCCAAGCAAAATCGCGCTCAGCCATTGGACCGCCTTCAAGTCGCCGCTTTCCGCCTTCGCAGCGGCAGCCTCAACGATTCGTCGCCAGCGTGCCGGGGGACATGCCGAGCGGATTGTCCTCAGGTAGTCCAACTCGATTGCTTTCCGCGGCCTACCCGGACCAGGCAGACCGGCAAATCGACCCTTGCGGTCGCGTCCATCGCCGCGATCAGGCTCTTTCATCCGTCAACGCCTTTGCCAGTCGCTCTCGGATCAACCGCCTAACCGGTCCTCGAAGCACCGCCTCGGCCTCGGCGTCGTCCATGTCCTCGATCATCCGAGCCAATCGTGGTGCGACGGGTCGCCACTCGCAGGCGATCAGACTCGCCAGGCTCGCCTTGCGTTCGCCGGCCTCAACCTCGTTCAGCCAACGCTCAGCCGTACGCGATCCAGCAATCGCAAGATCGGCAGCAACCCGCAACGCCTCGGACTCCAGCTTCCGCGATGCTTTGTGACGTTTTCTCATGGCATAAACCCCGTTTTTCAACCGATTAAACGGACCGATCCGCGTCATGCTACGATTTTTGTCACCCCTCGTGAACAATTTTCAAAAGCAGGTCGCGAGCCGCGTTCACGCCCTTCATTGCCTCGTGGCTCCCACCGTGGTCGGGGTGAAAACGCTTGGCCAAGTCGCGATACCATTTGTTGATTAGGTCGTCGTCGATCTTAGGCCGCACGTTCGCTTTGCCCGCCGCAAGTCGCGCCCTCTCGTACGCCAACGCTTGGCATTCGGCCTCCAGTTGGCGACGTTCGCGTTTCAAGTCCTCGATCCCGAGCCGTTCGCTAACCGCCCGCTCCAGGGTCGGCGACAAGTCGGCGTTGTCCAAAAGCCAGCACAGATACGATTCCGGCACGCTCGACAAAGTCGCACCGCGATAGCGTCCGAACGGCATTTTCACATCGAAACTCCCTTTGCTCGCCGAAAACGCAGCACTCCCCCCGTGGCGGTCCGAAACGCGATTTCGCCAGGGGCGATGCCGACAACCTTCGATCCGGGGGGCATGACGCCGGCCAGGCCCAGCAAACCGACCCACCCTTCGCTTCGCCACAAGTCCCCGTGCGACCACCCTTTGGCCAAGGCGGCGTGCTCGATCCGCCGAATCTCCTCCACCACGTCGGGGGCGACGGGCCGGGGTCGGCAGGCGGCAGCCCAGTGCGGGGGCAGCCGTCTGCAGGCTGGGCATATCCGTCGCCCCACGTAGGCCCAGGCAAGGGGGTTCCCGCAGGCGGGGCACCGATCCGAAGTCTCGGCAGTGGCGGGCAGGGGATCAGGGACGTCCCATTCCTCCCATTCCTCAGGGGCCTCCGGCGGCGTGGACGCCACGCCGGTGGACGGATCAGGCAGCTTTCGCGGTAGCACCTCCTCCTCGCGGGGGTCGGCAAACAGCGAATCGAGGTCCAACATCTTTCTTTCTCCATCCTTCCGCGTGGAATCGTGGAAACAAGCCGTAAGTCGCTATTCTGTAAGGACTTTTGTTTCCAGACGCCGTTTTGGAAACAAATGGAAACAAGGAATCAAAACAATCCGCTTGACACTATGGGAATCCCCTAAAACGTCATTATCCCCGCCGTCTTGGGGGCAGTCGCCGCTATACCCCCCCCTTCTTGGCCTTTGTTTCCAGATGTTTCCAGATGATTCCAAAATGGCCTTTGGAAACATAAGTCTCGAACCAGTAAGGTTTTAGGGTTTGTTTCCATGTTTCCACCGGAAATCACCGGAAAACAATTTCTATCGGTGGCAAGGGATTGGCCGATTCAGCGTCCACCCCCGTGGCGGGGAGCCGGTATTTGGCGGGCTGGCGTCCCCGAGCCTCCTCAACAACCTCAACTAGGCCGGCGGCGACCAGCTCGCCGACCCAGGCGTAAATCGCCGATTGGGCCGCCGTCTCGTGCTTCCTAGCCTCCTGCCGCGTGAACTCGGCCTCGGGGCCGAACCACCCCAGCAGGCGGTCCAAAAAACGGGCCGCTCCGCCAGATACTCCGCCGCCTAGGGATCGTCGCATGGGACCGGCCAGCAGATGCCGAGCCAGTTGGTAATCGTCGGCCGCCGCGAGTATGGCCCCGTCGGCGTCTCGCTGTCGTTGCCGTTGATGCAGCAGGGCCGATGCCATGACCATGCCGATCACGTGCGGAAACGCTCTTCTGGCCTCAACCCGACCATGATCGAACGCCTCAGCCAGCCGTTCCGCGAACGGAACCCGAACAGGCGCGGCCTCCACAGCCAGCAGACGTTGCATCGCGTGGTGCTTCGCGATGATGCGTTCGGCGTCCCCTTTGCAGCCCGTCGCGTACCGCCTCCCAAGCGTGGTGATGATCCGCTTGGTTTGCACCGGCCTCTCGTCGGTCGTTAATAACAAGCAGCGATTGGCGTCCTCGTCGAAAACCTTCATCAGCGTCGTCGTTTCGCCATAGGCAATCGGGCCGGGTTGCTCGATCAAGATCGTTTCCGGCTCGGACCCTTGCCGGGCCACCGCCACCGCCTTGGTCAGCTTGCCGGACGAAATCATTTCGCGGAGAGCTTTGGTCGCCTCGGCCCGCTCATCGTCCTCGATCCGCGACCGCTCGCCGGCCACGACGAAACGATGCCGCAGGGAGCCGGGGGGCAGGTAGTACAGCGCGTTGGTCGTCAGGGCCGTCGCTCTCAAAACGGCCTCCGGCGGAAACAAGTCGGCGACGCGATCCAGAACAAAGCTCTTTCCGCTCGACGACGGTCCTTGCAGG
>JAAZNR010000319.1 GCA_012798155.1 Thermogutta sp.
ACGCGGCGCGGCGCTGTGCCCGGACGCCGAAGAACGTGTTCTCTCTTCCCCAAGCCGCCGTCGCAGCCAGGCTCAAGGCGACCATCGCCAACAACGTGATACCGGCTTTCGCTTTCATATCGACGATCCTTGCTTCCAGCGAGATGATATGTGGCATATCCCCGAAGCGGCTTCGCTCCGCCTCCCAGCGCGGCCGTTCCCATTCATTTCGTCGCTCGTCACGGCCGTTCCAGTTCGTTTGGCCGCCCAGCCCGGTCTTTCCGATTTATTTTGCCGCTCGGCTTGTTTCGCCGCTCCGCATGACTATTGCAACAGCGGCTGCAACAGCGGCCGACCTCCGCCTCCCACCCCGACCGAATCATGCCCACGAGACGGCCCGACCGGGCGAGGGCATCAGTACCAGCCCACCACGGTCCGCGTCCGACCACCCTGGGCATTCTGCCGCCGATAGACCTTCATGTGCTTGTGGAGGAACTCGTGGGGGTAAAGGGGCTGATAGGTCACCCAGGTGTGGCCCACGTACGGGGGCGTGGGGATCGGCGCGACGTACAACGGGGCCGAGAGGTTGCCCGGTGCCATGGGCGCCCAATAGCTGGGGAACAAATCGCCCACGCGATGGTTGTCCACGGCGCCGGGGCGAATGCCGCCGGGCGGGCAGTCGGGGCAAGGGGCTTGCGCCGCGGCGAAACCCGACCATCCGGCCGAAATCAGCGATAGGGCCAAGACGCCGGCCGCGATCCGAAAATGTGATAGCCGCATCGATCGAATCCTTTCTCGAAATCCCGAAGTCTCGCACGTCGCGCCGCCGCGCGAACCTGTGACCTCCCCGCGCCGTGCCCGCCTCCCCCGCGAAACTCCCCAGGCGACGCAGCCGGGGGGAGGGGCCTCCTCGCCGCCCCGCCGCGGACGCCGCGAACCGACGTGATGCGCGGCGAACGCTCCATCCGCGTGGGGCTGTCTATCTGTTGATTCGGCTGGAATCGGTGGGGCGGGTGAGTCTTTGTGAACGGGAAAGCCCGTGTTTCGCCGGGAAAAAGGGCACGATCCCGCGGAGGGCGGGGCGGCCGCTCCGGATACTCGTCCCAGACCGTAAAGTTTGCCGCCGGTCCCGGGGGGATGCGCCGGGCGGCGCGGCGGCATTCTCGACGTACTTCGGCGGCTCCGGCCGACTGTCGGCGACTCCGGAGGACTCTCGCGCGAACGATTTTCCCGCCCGGCTTGGGCGATTCGCTCTTGTTCCCCCGCCCGGTGTTCGGTACGCTTCCGCCCTCTGCCCGTGGCCGCAACTCGCGGCCACGGTAGGACGATTCGCCCGCCCGCGAGCGCGCCACGCGCCGGGGGGTCGGGGTGCGGCGGGCGGCGATTTCGGCCGGATAATCCGTGTTGGCACGTGCCCCCGGGGAGCATGGCGGTGGCCGGATATGATCTGATATCAAACCCAAAAACCGGCAGCGCGGCGGCCGGCCGGGCGGTTTGCGCCTGGGCCGCGTGCGCCGCGATCGCTGCCTGCCTGTCCGGCTGCGCCGGGATCAGCGCGTCCTCTCTCAACGCCCAGGGGGTGCGGCTGTACCAGCAGTCCCGCTATCAAGAGGCACTGCAACAGTTCGGCCAAGCCCTGGTTTACGATCCCAACGATGCCGACGCGTACTACAACATCGCGGCGGTCTATCACCGCATGGGCGAGGTCTATCGCCGCCCGGAAGAGTTCCCCAAGGCCGAGCAGTACTACCGATTGTGTCTGAGCAAATCGCCGGACCACACGGCGGGCCATCGCGGTTTGGCCGTGCTTTTGGTCCGTCAGGGGAGATCGGGCGAGGCCTTCCAACTGCTGCAAGACTGGATGCTGCGGCGGCCCGACCTCGCCGATCCCCGCATCGAACTGGCGCGGCTGTACGAGGAATCGGGCGATTTGGCGTCCGCCAAGCGGTATCTCACCGAGGCCCTGGCGGTCGAGCCGCGCAACGTCCGCGCCATGAACGCCATGGGCCACCTCCGCGAGGTCTCGGGCGAGCGGGAGCTGGCCCTGGTCAGCTACCAACAGTCGCTGCAATTCAATCCGCGTCAACCGGAGCTGGCCGCGCGGGCGGCGACCTTGGAATCTCAAGTCCGTTTGGCGCAAGCGTCGCCGCAACGGGGAGGACTTCCCGCGCCCGGCGACGATCGCTCGCTCCTTCGCTGAGCGAGCCGCCCTCGCCGGTGCATCCCATGCCGTTCGGCAAGACTGCGGCGGGTGGCTCGGGTCGTAGCGGAGCGAAGCCCCCGAACGCCGCACTGCCGGACAAGCCGGAGCCGGCAGTGGCACCCCGCGCGGTTCGACCTCCGCGGTTGGTCGCCGAGCCGTCTGCGTTGATCTCGGCTGCGACGGAGCGCGGCCCACCAATTTCGGCCGGGTGGCCGGGGTCGTAGCATTGCAGGGGCACGGCGTGCCGTGCCCCTACGTCGCCGCATTTGACTGCGGCTGCGGGCGACCTAGACTTTCCATGAGCGGCTCTCTCGAAAACAGCCGGAGAGGGTTTCGCGGTCCGCGTCGCATGCACGACTTATCGCGGCGACGCCCACGGCTGAAAAACCATTCGCGTCATTTTGGAACGGCGTCCCGGCGGACGCGGCCCGTTCGGGTCGCACGGATTGCCGCCCTGACTACATCCGTTCCGCCTCGACCATATTCGTTGCGAAGCAATTCGGTCGTTACGGGCCGGCGGCCCGAGACGATGTCGCGAGGCGATGCTCGAGCACCGCTCGCCGTGACCGGCACATGCCGCGACGGCGGGTGAGCGGAGGCGTCGTTCCTCGCTGCCGTATAGAAGGCTCCACGATGTCTTTCCGCACTCGTCTTTCGGCAAAGGTACGCAAGCTCATCCTTGAAGAAGACGCCGCCACGACGGTCGAGTACGCCGTCATGCTAGGCTTGATCCTGCTCACGGCCCTCGGTGCGATCGGGACCTTCGGCAGCGAAACGGGCG
>JAAZNR010000320.1 GCA_012798155.1 Thermogutta sp.
GCATGGGAGCGGTGGAGCGGAATGGGAATCACGCAATCGCAGTTCAACTGCCGAAGTTGCCCGCCGCGAACCAAGCAAAGCAGCCGGGCGAGCGCCACGCACAGTCCGTCGCCGTCGGGAGTTTTGGTTTTCAGAACGGCTCGGGCCATCACCTCTGTGTACGGCCCGAGGGCGATCACCCGGTTAAAGGCGAATTCCTCCAGGTGACACCAATTGCAGTGCGTCGCCGTAGGGCACGGGTCCGCAAACCCCCCGCACCGGGGGCACGCTCGCAAATTCGGGTCCGTGAGGCCGGCGATGCAGTCTTCGCACAGCATAAGGGGCATCGGCGGCCCGACGTTTTCCGCCGCGACCGCGGCCGTGACCGGTCCGTCGCCCCGGCTCTTCTTTCCCGCCCGCAGGTCGGTCCCGCACAGTTCACAGACCGGCGGGTAGACGAGGTCGAGAAACGCCTCGATCGAAAGGCGTCCGGACCAACCCGCCGATGGGAGCGTCACGGATGTCATCTTCACGCTTTGGCTCACCCAAGGTACGCCGGTATGCTCGCAAAGGCGCTCGCCAACGCCTTAATTTTACTGCGCAGGATCGCCGAAACCGGCTTACCGATCTTACGCAGACTCACAAAGCTGCGGACCCCAGTTTTCACAGCTTCTTATCCTGCGCGGTAAAATTATGGGTCGAATGTGTCCCGAGGATATCGTCGCAGCCGCAGAGCGCGACTCAGGATCCAATCGAACGCGCCGTCGGGCAGGAGTCGCCGAGCGACGTTGGACGCCTTGGTGCTGAAGGGCATCGCATAGCGCCGCCGCGGGCGTTTCGATTGCACGGCACGCAAGACGGCGTGCGCTACGATCTCCGGGCCGGGTGCCGTGCGGTAAGTCTCCACGATCGCCTCTCGAAACCCCTTCCTCGCCGGATGATAATCCGCGGGATCGTTGGACGCATCCAACAAGTCCAGAGCCGTGGCGTCGAAGTCGGTCTTGACGGCACCCGGCTCGATTACCACGACCCGAATTCCCAGAGGGGCGATCTCCAGCCGCAAAGCGTCGGAGATCGCCTCCACCGCGTGCTTGCTCGCGGAATACCAACCGGCAAAAGGGAGTGCCAGCTTTCCCACCACCGATGAGATATTGACGATGGTGGGCAAGTCGCCGCGTCGCAGCATCGGAAGCGCCGCCCGGGTGACGCGTCCCAGGCCGAGAACGTTGACTTCGAATTGCCGCCGGACGTCGTCGTCGGATGCCCCTTCGATGGTGCCGTACAGCCCGAATCCCGCGCTGTTTACGAGGACGTCGAGCTTGCCGGCGGTTTCCGCAATGCGGCCGGCAGCATCCGCAACCGCCTGGGGGTCCGTGACGTCCAAAGGTAATGGCACGACGCCGGCCGAACGAAGCTCTTCCAGCTTGTCTGTGCGTCGTGCCGAGGCGAAAACGCGGTACCCGGCCTCGGACAATCGCAGTGTGATCGCCCGACCGATGCCGCCCGACGCGCCCGTCACCCACGCTATGCCAGCCATCACGCGCTCCTCTCCGTCATCCGTGCATCACCGCCGGATTCTTGGGGTCGATGTGATACGACCGGCCGCTCGTTCCCCTCGCGGATCGAGTTCCCTCGCGCTGATCGCCTGCCAGCCCCCGGTTTGCGGGGCGATTCCGCACTTCCTCTTGTCGCTTCCAAGGGAACGGGCCGCCGGGACCGCAAGCCGACTCTCCGAAGTACCCTATCTTACGATCCGCTCGGGCTTTGGAACAGGTTTTTTTGGCTTACAGGCAAGGTAGCCGTTGACGGGCCTGCCCGGTTTGTCATTGCAACGCGGAGGCGCGGAGGCTGCTTTTGAAACGCAGAGGGCGCGGGGAGCGCGGAGGAAGAAAAAATTGGTATAGCCGCGAGTCTGTGTGCTCTGCGTTCTCGGCATTCTCTGCGTTTCCATCTTTAGATACCCCAAAGCCCAGCAATTACTTTCGGTTCCGGCCGGGTAGCGGGAGAAAAAAGGTGGGTGGCTGGGGTCGCAGCGGAGCGAAGCCCCCGGTCGCCCCGGAATCCCGTTTCGGCCGCACCCATCGACATCCTAGACGAGCCGCCTGCCGCCTGCGACAATTGGGTTTGTAAAGCGGCGAAGATGTCCCTCCGCAACCGTGGCTCGCCGGTACCATGCCGCAGATGATGCACGGGTGGGGGGTCGCTATGTCACTCGTGGAACGGGTTTATCACAGGAGGAGGATTTCCATGATGCGGTATCTCGCGGCAGTGGTCGGCTTGACGGCAATCAGCATGTTGGGCCTGGGCTGCGGAAAGCAAGCCGAAGAACAGCCGGCAGGCAGCGGTGCACCGCCGCAAGTTTCATCCCCGGAGCAAACGACCGCGCCGAATGCTCCGCCGCCGCCGGCGGCGACGAGCGGTGATACGGATTCGCTACCCATGAACGCATCACCCGCCGGGCCGGCGACCGACGCATCGGCGGCAAGTTCGGGCGGGGGGACCGCGGCCGCGGCTTCGCAAACCGCCGCCGGGGACGAGGCGGAGGAGGGGGACGAAGAGGTCCGGCCGGCACGGGTCGCCGGGGCCCTGTTTCGAGCCATCCGATCCTCCGTTCCCATCCCCAAAAACTTGGGCGGCACCGGCAACACGGCTCCCGGGAACGGCGAAGAGGCCCCGGCCTTCAAGCCGTAACCGCGCATTCCCCGCCGATTCCTAAACTCGCACCCGGCCCGCAGTGGCATGCTCAATCCGCCACGCGCCGTTGCCGGTGCGCGATTTCGGCGACGGCGCCGCTTCGACACGCCGCTCGATCCACGGCGAGCGTTCCCTCTCATTCAGGGCCTGAACCGCAGCGAATCTCGTCGATCGCGAACTCGACGCCTGATTGCGTCGATGGATCGAATCGCAACGACGTAATCAAACCTCGCCAACGCCGCGCGTCTTTCACCTTCAAAATGTAATCGTGGAACCGGCCGTCTCCGAGGATCTTGAAGCGGACGCTATTGGCTTCGCTCTGCGGCGAGCTGGCCGTGCCCCAAAACAGTTGACCCATGTCGTCGCGGTTTGACTTCATGCGAATCACGATCTCCCCGACGGCATCCGCTTCGAGTTGCACCGCGGGGCTTGAGATAATGGGGTCGCCGCCGGTCGTCTTGCCTATCAAGGCGCCTCCTTCTACCCGAGCTTGAATCTGAGAATTGGGCATCCATCCTTCCATGTCCCCCTCGGTATCGAAGCTCCAGCGTGTCCTCGAGGGACTCGGCGGCAGGTCGTAAGGCCCACGGCCGACGTCCGCCGGCACAAGGGCGGGAGGCCGGGGACCGGGCGGGCAGAAGGCCCGACGCAACTCCTCCAAGTCGCGAAAGCCGCGCTCCGCGCAGGGTTCGATGTAACTCCCTTCGCCCCATTCGTTCCACGGTCCGATCGCGATGATGCGTTTGCCGGTTTGATCGGCATATTGCCGCGCTTCCCGGCACAACTCGCCGAAGGCCTCGGGCGTGCGATCCGTAATCACCAGCGACTGCGTACCGTGCCACGGCTGCGAATCCCAACCGGTATCCACGATCGGCATGTACAGCA
>JAAZNR010000321.1 GCA_012798155.1 Thermogutta sp.
AGGCTTTCATGTACGTGGGCGCCATCGAACAGGCCGCGGAACAGGCCGAGCGGCTCAAGGCGGAAGCCAAGAATTGAATCGAGGTCCCGATTCGCCTAAAGCGGGTCCGCCTCTCCTGGAACTCAAAGCTCTCCTGGAACTCAAAGCTACGGTGCCTTCATGGCGAGACTGCGAGCCATTATTGTGACGCCCGAGCGCAAGCTGGTCGATCAGTCGGCCGACGGCGTGGTCGTCCCGTTGTTCGACGGCGAACTGGGAGTTTTGCCCCTCCACGCGCCGCTGATCGGGAGACTGGGCGCGGGCGAGTTGCGAATCCTTTCGGACGGAAAGCTGCGGGCCTTCTTTGTTGACGGCGGCTTCGTAGAGGTGCTGAATGACGTGGTTTCCGTCATGACGTCCCGGGCCCAGGCCGTGGAGGAGCTTGACGTGGAAGCCGCGGCCGAGGCCCTGGAGGCAACGCTGGCGCACAAGGCCGTCGGCGATGACATGTTGCTAAGCCGCGAGGAAGCGGCCGCCAAGGCTCGATCGCTGCTGCGTACCGCGAGGCGAGCCGCGTCACGCCGGTAACTCCCGCCCGCCCTCTTGTCCGTCGCCTCGGTCGCGTCGGGAAGGTCCGCCATGGTCCGGTCGGCGATCCGTCGTCTCTTGCTCCGCGGGAACGCGGGCTTAGTCGGCCGGACGCTCTGTCTGCTCGCCATAGCCGCGGTCTTTTCCCCGGTTCTCTTCGGGGGCGACCTGCCGCTATTTCGGGATGGGGGCAACTTCTATTACCCCCTGTGGTACTATCTGGCACAACAGTATCGCGGCGGCAAGTTGCCGTTGTGGAATCCCTACGAAAATGTGGGTGCGCCGCTGCTCGCCAATGGCACGACCGCGGCATTCTACCCCGGCATCGTGCTTTTTCTGCTACCGATACCTTATCCCGCGGCGTACGCGGCCTTTCTTCTGGCGCATGTGCTCTTGGCCGCCTGGGGAGCGGAGCGATTGGCGGGAGAGCTGGGGTGCCGGGCGGAAACACGCCCCCTGGCCGGAATGATCTACGCCTTGGCCGGGCCGACGTTATTCCAGATTCATAATCCCATTTACTTGGTGGGCGGGGCCTGGCTGCCTTGGATCTTGGCCGCGACCTGGCGGATTATCGACGCCAAGGAATGCGTGGCCGAACTCGTCACCCGATCGCAAGCGGAGGTGGACAGCGACAGGAACGGCCGGCCGGAAAGGCGGCGGGCTATCGTCCGCCCCCGACTGGGCGCCGTGCGGCTCCTGGCGTTTGCGTCCGCCATGAGCGTTCTCGGCGGCGATCCCCAGACGGCGTACCATGGCGCTCTGATCGCGGGCGGCACTTGGGCGATCGTAACCGCGCGGCGATTTCTCGCCGGCAAAAGACGCGAACGAAAATTATTGCAAAGCTTGCGGCCCTGCGTGATCTCCGGGGGAATGCTTGCCGCGGGTTTCGGATGCGCGTTTTGTCTGGCCGCCGTGCAAATCCTGCCAAGTTGGCATTACGCCGGGCAGAGCGATCGCATGCTGCTGACCAAGGCGACCGTGGGCCGGTTGTGGGAAGCTCCACCGGAGGAGAACCCCAGCGATAACACCTGGTCGGCCTTACGAAACAAGCACGCCGACACGGTTTACGCCTTCAGCGTCGCGCCGTGGCGATTCGCGGAACTGCTGTGGCGGGACTTCGGCGGAGCCTCGGTGCCCGTCCACGAACGCTATCTTCGCGCCTTCCTCGTCGAAGGCCGGTGGTGGACGCCCAGTCTGTACCTGGGCGTCATCCCCTTTCTTTTGGCCCTTTCGGCAATCAGGATTCGGCCCTCTCGCGCCGCCGGCGTTGAACCGGTATCGAAGGACGAGGCGGGCATCTTCCCAGGCGACGCCGGGACGTTCGATGCGGGGACGTTCGAGGCGAGCAAGTTCCGGGTGGGCAACTCAAGCCGGGGAGTCGCGTGTGACGTCGGGGTCCGGGAAAGCGCGAGCGGCGGCAACGATGCGGCACAGGTGTGGCTGACGTGGTTGGGACTCTTCGCGGCCACGGCTGCGTTGGGATGGTACGGGCCGGGGGCCGTGGTGAATGCCTTGCTTACTGGGACGACCGGAGAGGATGGGGCGATAGGGCGGTTCTATCCTCCTGCGGGAGGCGTTTACTGGTGCTTGGTACGGCTCTTGCCGGGTTACGCCATGTTCCGGTATCCCGGCAAGTGGCTGCCTCTGTTGACGATCGCCGTCGCATGCTTGGCGGCGTTGGGCGTGGAACGTTGCGGGACGGAACCGCGAAGATTCCGTCGGTCGGCTTCGATCGCGGTTTGCCTGAGCGTCGCCGGCCTGGCGGCGGCAGCCTTGGTGAAATGGTCGGGGCTGTGGGACGCGATGCAGGTGCCGGGTGACGTCATCTTCGGTCCGTTCCGCGGCGAATCCGCGTTTTGGCACGCCGTGGCCTCGTTTTCCGGGACTGCCGCGCTGGGATTGATCGCGGCCCTGGTCCCCTCGAAATTGGGGAAATTGGGGAGTCGCGGCGGCGGTGCGAATCTGCTTGGTCGAACAGTGATTCCCCGTCGAACGCTGATTCGATCCATCAGCGCGCGGAACCGGTATCGAAGGTTGGCCGCGCTCTTCATCCTGCTTTCGGCGGCGGATTTGACCCTGGCCGCGAAGGACTTGGTCTTGCCGGTGCGACCGCCGCCTTTGCCGGGCGTCTTGCCGCAAACGCCGCCGCGGCGAGTTTGGCGGCCTTTCTTTTGGTATCCCGACGCTTGGCAGCAGCGGAACTCCCCTGAACGATTGCAGGAATTGATCGAGTGGGACCGGCAAACCTCCTTTGGACGCTGGGGCATGGTTCAAGGGACGGCGAACGTCCAGCACTACGGGACCATGATGCCGGTGCGCTATCGGGCGTTTTTGGAGGCGGTAAAAACGTATATGGCGAAAAACGGTTCCGAGGAACCGCCCGGCGAGATTCTCCAATGGTTAAGGGCCGAACGTCTCGGGGCCGAACGCCTCGATCGACCCGCGAAAGCGGATGCCGGCGGCTCGCAGCAGGGAGGCCTCGAACTGGAGCGGCCCCTGCCGGCTCCCCGTGGATGCCAGGGACTTTACTTGGTCGATGCCTGGCGAGTGGAACGGCAATCCCTTCTTCTCCCAAACGGTTTTTCAAGCGGCGCGACGCTATGGGCCGACGCGGCGGCGTTCTTTTTTCCGGGCGGTGTCCCGCGGAGGCCGGAAGGCCCTTCGGTGATTGAAATACCCTACCCCTCGGAGAAGCACGCTTGGGAAAATGACGCGCGAACGGCCGAGCACGGCAATCCGATCCGCGAGGCGGCTGCGGAATCCCTGCAATGCCTGGAATATGCCCCCGGCGACGTTTACCTTCACGTGCGGACGCCAGACCCTCGGCTGCTGGTCTTTGCCGAACAGTACCTCCCGGGGTGGCGCGTGGAGGTGGAATCCTGCCTCGATGGCACGAGGCTAGCGGCAGCCCCGGTCTGCGTCGATCGGCTCTTTTTGGGCTGCCTGCTGCCGCCGGGCGAATGGAGGGTGCGATGGTTTTACCGCCAGCCGGGACTCCAATGGGGCGTCTGGATCTCGGCGATCTCTTGGTTGGCGCCGGCAATCTGGTTGGCGACGCCGGTCGTCGCGGCGAAACTCCAGAGATTCATTGCGGCGAAACTCAAGAGACCTTTCTTGGTGAGCTTGCGTTCGGCACGCCGTCGTTGCTGAGCGAGAAGTGCGGCCAATCCCAGTTTGGCCTCAGGATTCGCCGGAGCGGGCCTGTTCACCGTCGGGGGCCAGGCTCTTCTCGGCCAATAGCTCGTCGCAGTTTTCGGGCCGCATGCACAGATTGGGACGTTCCAGCGTCACGGTCGTGTGTGGAGGTACGGACCGAGTGAGCCACACGCTGGAGCCGATGACGGAGTCGTGGCCGACGACCGTGCGGCCGCCCAGCACGGTGGCGTTGGCATAGATCACGACCCGATCCTCGATCGTGGGATGCCGTTTTGTGCCGCGGACCAATCGCCCGTGCGCGTCCTTGGCGAAACTGAGGGCGCCGAGAGTCACGCCTTGATACAGTTTCACGTGACTACCGATCTCGCAGGTCTCCCCGATCACCGCGCCGGTACCGTGGTCGATGAAGAAGTGCGGGCCGATCTTGGCCCCGGGATGAATATCGATGCCGGTTCGTCCGTGTGCCCATTCGGTCATCATGCGGGGGATCAGAGGGACTTCCAGCTCGTGCAAGAGGTGGGCCAGGCGATACACCGTGACCGCTTCCAGACCGGGATAGCACAGGATCACTTCATCCAGCGATTTGCAGGCGGGATCGCCGTCGTAGGCCGCCTGAACGTCCGTGGCCAGCAGCTTGCTCAGCTCCGAAAGATGATTGAGGAAGGCCACGGTCTTGGCCTGTCCCAAGGCTTCAAAGTCGGCCAAACGGAGGGGATCGCACTGCGCCGAGTGATTGGCTTCGTGGCGCAAAGCCCGGGCGATTTGCTGCGTCAACACGTCGTGCAGCTTATCCACGAGATCGCCCACGTAATAGCCGATGTTCCCCAGGTGCAATCCGTCGCGATGCCGATAGCCCGGGAAGAGGATTTCCTTCATCCACTCGACGGCCTCGATGACGGCGTCGTAGTTGGGGAGGGGGCAGTGGCCGAGGTGGTTTGTCGCCGGGTACTTGCGGTAGGTCTCCACCATCTTCGAGGTAATTTCGGGCAACCGTTCTTTAAGTTGAAAGTCCGTGGCCATTGCGGCACCTCGATGGGATCGACGACGAAAGGGCTAGGGTACGGAGCAGTGAGTATAAAGCCTAATGGAATTGTCAAAAAAACGGAGGCAAAGGCAACCCGCAAATCCTAGAGGACCTAGAAGATTCGTCCCGCTCGATGGAAAATGAGGAAAGTTGGGGGGGAAGTCCGGGCTAGGCCGGACAACACGGGAGGGAAAAGATTGACGCCAAAAGCGGGGTGGTTCGGGGCATCTTGAAGATCACCAAAGCAGACACCGAGGGAAAACCTGTTTCACCTTTTATGCTATGCCTTTGGCGGATTGAAAACAAGCGGCCGGCAGCTAAGCATGGGTTCGGAATCGCTGAGCGGCGAATATCCGGAAAATCTTTCAGGTCATTTCATCTTTTCGTGCTTATCCAAATTATCCGCGATATCTGCGATCCTCTTGCGGACCACGCGCCCGGTCACGTTGTCAGCCGGGTGGGTCCTCGGCTCGAGAGTCGGGTATGCAGTCACGAATCACCGTGCTCTATAATGGTGAGGTTCAGTTAGCCCTGCCTTTGAAGGCCGTCCGGGTTGGATTCTTTCATGATCGAGTTAATGGATTTCGTCAAGGATTATGGTTCGTTTCGGGCGGTCGACCGGCTGAATTTGCGGATTCCAGGCGGTGAACTATTCGGTTTCATCGGCCCCAACGGCGCGGGGAAGACGACGACCATCCGGTTTTTGGCGACCTTGATCAAGGCCGGCGGGGGGGACGGCCGGGTGGCGGGCTACAGTGTAACTCGGCAACCGTTGGAGGTCCGGCACCATATCGGCTACATGCCGGACCAATTCGGGTCCTACAACGGAATGCGCGTCCACGAGTTTCTCGATTTTTTCGCCCTCGCCTACCGGCTGCCTCGCTCGTTTCGCAAACGCCGCATCGAACTGCTGCTCGAGATGCTCGACTTGGCGGAAAAGCGTCGGGCACGCGTGATGGACCTTTCACGGGGGATGAAGCAGAAGCTGTACCTCGCCAAGACGCTGGTTCACGATCCGCCGGTCCTGATCCTGGATGAACCCGCGGCAGGACTGGACCCCCAGGCCAGGATCGAGTTGAAGCGATTGCTCAAGGAGTTGCGGCGGCAGGGGAAGACGATCCTCGTCTCCAGCCATATCTTGAGCGAGCTGGCGGATTTTTGTACTTGGGTCGGCATCATCCATCGCGGACGGCTGCTGAGTTACGGCCCCATGGAGGATGTCCTGCGGTCGATCCGGGCCGCGCGCCGAATCGCGGTGCGTTGCCTTGACGGGCACGGCGGTCTCCAGCAGGCCCGCGCGGTTGTCGTCAATCGCCCCGGCGTGGAAAACGTTCACGAAGAGGATGGAAAACTCTACTTCGATCTGTACGGCGGCGACGCGGAGGCGGCGGACCTACTCAATAATCTGATTCGTTCCGGCGTAGGCGTTACCTCGTTCGCCGAATGCGACCCCACGCTGGAAGACGTTTTCCTGCGCTTGACGAAGCCGATGTCGCACGAAGCGGAGATGACCGCGTTCTCCTCCCCCTCGGCGTGAAGCGAGTTTGAACTGCGATTGTTGAGCTGGGGCAGGGCAGGGCGGTCGGCTTCCGGCTTACGTGGAAAGGCAAGGCGCTGCCCATTATAGGGCGCTGGTTTTTTACCGGGATGCGCGATCAGTCGGCGGCCGGCGGTTGGGTATCCCCTTCGGGCAAGTCCAACTTTTCCGGATCGACCACCACATGGCGGATGCGTTCTCGCCACCAAGTGTAGACGATATGGACCAGCCCGTCGGCGCTTTGCAGCACGGAAGGATAGCTGTACTCCCCCAGTCCGCTTTCGAGGGTGAGGACGGGTGTCCAGGTGATACCGTCGCGCGAGAGCGCCACGTTCAGCGGTGATCGCCCGCGAAGCGTGTGATTATAAACCAGCAGATGCCTTCCGTCTCGCAGCGTGACGGCGTCGATCCCCGAGTTTGGGTTGGGAACCGTGGTACGCTGGAGGGGCGTCCACGTCAATCCTCCGTCGAAGGAGGCCGTGAAGAAGACCCGGCCTTGCCTCGTTCGGCCGACCGCCACGAGTCGGTCTTGGGCGGTGCGTAGAATGGCGGGCTGGATGGCATCCAGCGGCTCCGCGCCTTGGGGTGCGTCGCTGCGTTCCCACGTCGTGCCGCCGTCCCGCGTCCGTTCGAAATGGACGGACCAGCGGCTGGGCGATTCCGGCGTTTCCTCGCTGGAGGGGCAAATCCAGGTGCCGTCGTCCCATTCCAGGGGTTTGTTCTTGATCGGCCCCAGAAACCCATTCGGAAGGCGACGAGGCGTGCTCCAAGTACGGCCGCCGTCGTCGCTGGTCATCATCATACCCCACCAACTGCTCGGGCGGGGACCGACTTTGTAGAACAATACCAACGGCCCTTTCCGGGGCTGGAAGAGGACGGGATTCCAGCAGGGGTAACGGCGTCCGTCCTCGGCCTGGCCGACGGCCACTTCCTGAGGGTCGCTCCAGCCCGCTTCGGTAAGACGGCTCATCCAGATCCCGACGTTATCAGCCCCTTCGCGATCGCCGGCGAACCAAGCCGCGACGAATTCCCCGTTGACTTCCGCGATCGTCGAGGCGTGACAGCTTTGGAAAGGCGCGGAGGCGAAGATGAATTCCTGCTTTACCACGGGGGATTCGGCCCCGCCGTTTTGCGGGGGTTCGGAGGCGCTTGAAAAGCCGGCAAAAAAGGCGAGGGCAAGAGTCACACGGCATCCGTGGAAGGGCGAAAGTCGCGTGCCTAACATCGATTTTTCTCCCAGTTGCAGAGCCGGTTTCATGGCGGGGACATTCCCGAGAAGTAAGCTATTACCCGCGTAGTTCGTATGTTAGCGGCTCGCGCGGGCCGTAGCAACGCGGCACAAGCGGCGCGGCGAGACGTCCCGCAACGGGGAAGCGACGCGCGCAACGGGGAAGCGACGCGCGGGAAATCGTCCGGTTCAATCCGAGGGTATGGGCATTTTCGGCCGAGCGAGTCGTTCGTCCGGCTGCCGCCTCGCCGGTCGCTTGCGAGTGGTAAGCCCAGGCTTTAGAATCATGAGGATTCGGGTGTTCGGAACGCGTGAGGATGGGATGCGCCGCGACGTCCTCTTTCCCGGACTAAAGCCGTTCTAATCGTCGGGCGAGCCGCGGCGATCATCGCGATTGCGGCGCGTCGGGCGTCTCCCGGGCGGTTCGCTGAGTCTAGCGCTTCGCTGCGTCTGGCAGAATGAGCGAGAACGGTATGGACGAAAACCTGGCTCGGTTGCGGGAACTCGCCGCGAAGTGGCGACGGAAGCATTTGCTGGGTTTGGAGGAATTGTCCGCCGAGGAGATCGCTCTTCTGCTCGATGCGGCCGAGATCTTCCGCCGGGCTTTCGATGCCGGGCAGAGGAAATTCCCGCTGCTTCCGGGACGCACCTGCGTGAATCTTTTTTTTGAGAACTCCACGCGGACCAGAACCAGCTTTTCCCTAGCCGCTCGACGCCTTGGGGCCGATGTGGTGGATTTCTCGGCCTCCACCAGCAGCCTATCCAAAGGCGAGACGGTGATCGACACGGCCAAGAATCTGGAAGCCATGGGAGTCGATGCCTTGGTGGTCCGCCATCAAACGCCGGGGACCCCGCATCTCTTGGCACAGAATCTCCGCTGCTCGGTGCTGAATGCAGGCGACGGTGCGCACGAGCATCCGACTCAAGGGTTGCTCGACATCCTCACGATCCGGCGCCGCCTGGGGCGGATCGAGGGCTTGACGGTCGCCTTGGTGGGCGACATCGCGCACAGTCGCACGGCCCGCTCCAACATTTGGGGTTTGAAGAAATTGGGGGCGCACGTCATCGTCTGCGGACCGTCCACGCTGGTTTCACCCTTGTGGGCGCAATTGGGGGTCGAGTATTCCTACAGCTTGGACGCTATTCTTCCCCGCGTGGATGTGCTGAATCTATTGCGGATCCAGTTCGAACGCCAGACGAGCAGGCCCTTTCCCTCCGTGGCCGAGTACGTCAGCCTTTACGCCATGGACGCCGATCGGCTGAAACGGACCAAGGAAGGGATTCTGGTGCTCGCCCCGGGGCCGATCAATCGGGGCGTGGAGGTGACCGCGGACGTCGCGGACGGCTCCCATTCGGCGATTCTGGATCAAGTCACCAACGGCGTTGCGGTCCGCATGGCGGCCTTGTGGTTGCTGATTGGAAGCGCAGCGTGACGGTCTGAAACCTCGGTCGTTCGAGGATGCGGTGGTAGGGACGGGCGAAAAACTCATGAACGGCAATCGCATTCGGATACGCGGCGGACGCATCATCGATCCCTCTCAAGGCATGGATCGGGTAGGCGATCTGCTGATCGAGGACGGACGCATTGCCGGTTATGACGCGGCTCCCAGCGGCGGCGAAACCGTGATCGAGGCGGCGGGCTGCATCGTGACGCCGGGTTTGATCGACATGCACGTCCACTTGCGGGAGCCGGGACGCGAAGAGGACGAAACGATCGAGACCGGGACGGCGGCCGCCGCGGCCGGCGGCTTTACCTCGCTGGCCTGCTGCCCCAACACCGAGCCTCCCTTGGATTCTCCCGCGACCGTGGAGTTCGTGCGCCAGAAGGCCGCTCGAGCGCGCCGTTGCAACGTCTTCGTCATCGCCTGCGTGAGCCGAAATCGGGAAGGCAAGGAATTGGCGGAGATCGGCCAGCTCGTGCAGGCCGGCGCCGTCGCCTTCAGCGATGACGGCGCGCCGGTGGAGAACTCGGAGCTGATGCGGCGGGCCTTCGAGTACTGCCTGATGTTCGACAAGCCGCTGCTGAATCACTGCGAGATTCCCGAACTGGCCAGGCGCGGCGTGATGCATGAGGGGAAGGTCTCACTGGTGCTGGGCTTGGCCGGCATCCCCGCCGCCGCGGAGTCGGTCATGGTCAGCCGCGACATCGCCCTGGCCGAGGCGACGGGCGGCAAGCTGCACGTCATGCACGTCTCCACCCTCGGCAGCGTCGAGGCGATTCGCCGCGCCAAGGCGCGAGGCGTCCGCGTCACGGCCGAGCTGACGCCCCATCATTTCTCCTTGACCGATGAATCGCTGCGGAGCTTCGACTCCAATTTCAAGATGAATCCGCCGTTACGGTCGGAGGAGCACGTGCGGGAATGCATCGAGGGATTGCGCGACGGCACGATTGACGTCATCGCGACGGACCACGCCCCTCACAGCAAGGAAAAGAAAATGCAGGAACTGGATCGGGCGCCGTTCGGCGTGGTCGGACTGGAGACCGCGCTAGGACTGGTGATCACGCGGTTGATCAAGCCGGGAATCCTGAGTTGGAGTCAGGCGATTGAAAAGATGACCGCCAATCCGGCCGGAATCCTGGGAATACCCAAGGGCACTCTGGCCGTGGGCGCCGACGCCGACGTTACGATCATCGATCCGGACGTGGAATGGACCGTGGATCCCTCCCGCTTTTACTCCAAGTCCGGTAACACCCCGTTCGCCGGTTGGACCCTGCAAGGCCGGGCGAAGACCGTGCTGGTGGGCGGGCGGGTGGTCTATCCTTTTGCGAGCTGACGTCGATGCCGGGTGGAGGAATGTCGGTGCAAGGGGCGGACCGGTCGGCGGGAAGCGGCGCGGCGGCATGCCCCTTTCCCAACGCATTCGAGCCACGATCTCATTGAGGCCGCGGGCGTGATTACGTTTCTGGTCGACGGTTATAACCTCCTCAATGCTTGCGGCGTGGAGGCTGCGCCGGGGCCGCCGGGCACCCCGGAGTTGGACCGTGCCCGGCAAGGATTGCTGGACTTTCTGGCCGAGGTCTTGACCGCCGAGGAAGTCTCCCGCACGATGCTTGTCTTCGACGCCCACGGGCCGCGCTGGAAGCGGCCGGTCGAGGAATCCTACCGCGGCTTGACTGTGCGGTTCGCCGTCCAATACCCTGACGCCGACACGCTCTTGGAGCAACTGATAGCGCGGCACACGGCCCCCAGACAATTGACCGTCGTTTCCAGCGATCATCGCGTGCAACGGGCGGCACGGCGACGGAGGGCGAAGTTCATCGACAGTGACGATTGGTACGCCGCGTTGTGTCGCCGCCTACGGAACCGATCAGGGGAAGGCCGCGAAGTCGTCCGGGATACCAACGATCGCTTGGATGCGGCCGATGTGCAGGATTGGCTGCGGACGTTCGGCCTTTCCAAGGTGGAGGCGGAGACGCCGATCGCGGCGGAAAGGGGCGCGCGCTCCGCTTCGCGGGAAGCCCACTCAGAGCGGGGCCGTCGTCCGCCCAAGGAGCGGCGCGAACCCGGAGCCGATCGCAAGCCGGGGCGGGAATCTCCTCGCACGGGGTCCCGTAACGATGCGCCCACCACATCCGTCAGGAAGGAAGGCGATGTTCCTGGGGACGATGCTGGGGAATCCGGGCCGTCGATTTTGGGACAATCTGCCGCCGACTTCGGCCTCTCGGAGAAAGATCTGCAAAAGCCGATCGAGGCGTGGGAAAGCGAGGAAGGACCTCGCAGCGAGAAGCCGTGCAGCTCCCGCAAGAGGCGGCGCCCTCCCCGTCGCTAAAGCACGGAAGAAACCCCCTGCTTCCGGGGACCCATCGGCTCAGCCCGCGGCGAGGCGCGCAATCGCCTTGTCCGCGATGTCCTTGCGGCACCATGCCCCCTCCCACCGGATGCGCTTGACGGCGGCATAGGCCTGAAGCTTGGCCTTGGCGACGTTTTCGCCCAGCGCCGTGACGCCCAATACGCGGCCGCCGACCGTGACGACTTGCCCGTCTCGCAGTCGCGTGCCGGCGTGGAAGACCTTGACGTCGGGAAGCCGCGCGGCTTCCTCCAGGCCGCGGATGACGTGGCCCTTGCGGTAGTCGCCGGGGTACCCTTCGCTCGCCATGACCACGCAGACGGCCGGTCGAGGGTCCCATTCAAGCGGCTCGATGCGGTCCAAGCGCCGGTCGATCGCGGCATTCAAGATTTCCAAGAGGTCCGACTTCAATCGCATCAAGATGGGCTGGCATTCGGGATCGCCGAAGCGCACGTTATACTCCAGCACCTTGGGGCCCAGGGGCGTGATCATCAGGCCGGCGTAGAGCACGCCGAGGAACGGCCGCTGGGCCCGTTTCATGGCATGGACCGTGGGCACGAGGATGTTGGCCTCGACCCAGTGGAGCAAGTCGTCGGTGACGACGGGGGCGGGGCAATAGGCCCCCATGCCGCCAGTGTTGGGGCCGGTATCGCCGTCGTAGGCCGGTTTGTGATCCTGGGCAGGTTGAAGCGTGACGATATTCCGGCCGTCCGTGACGGCCAAGACGCTGGCCTCTTCCCCTTGCAGGCGTTCCTCGATGACCAGGCGATTGCCCGCCGCTCCGAAAATCTTCTGCTCGGCGATGAGGCGGACCGCGGCGACG
>JAAZNR010000322.1 GCA_012798155.1 Thermogutta sp.
ATCGGCGGGAGACAGAAACGCGAACAAGACGGACGACAAGGATCGTCGCCGCCGATTCCGGAAGGAAACCAGCCCGTTGTGGACACGGATGGCTTTTGAGGTTGTGAATGAGCGATAAGCCGCGAAAAGACCATCCCCGGCAAAGGGATTCGCTTGGGCGTCCCGACTGGGACTCCCAAGCCGAATCGGCGGCGCGCGACGTGTTCGCGGCCGGCGAGTTTTTGCCCGGCGTCACGGAAGACGCGGATCGCGAGAGCAGCTTTGGCCGATCGCTCCGGCGACAACTCCTCTCGGTCCCGACGCCCGAGGGATTGCGGGAGCGACTCCTGGCGGCCGTCATGCAGAAGGCGGAGGCCGATTTTCCGGCTCAAGCGATTTCGGCCGATGGCGCGCTTGCGGGGGGGGATCAGACGGTCCTCGCGGCCACGGTTGGCACGGCTGGGAACGTGCGGGAGGATTGGTCGCGCCGCCGTTGGCTGCGCTGGACCGCGGCCGCCCTGGCCGGCGGTACCGCCGCCGCGGTGATCCTGCACTTCACTCGCCGGGGCCCCGTGATTCCGCCCCTCGATGCCGGGGAGCTGATGCAGTCGGCCGGCACACTGTTCGAATCGCAAGAGCAGGCATTCGGCACCGGCGTTCCGCTAGCGGAACGGCCCCCCGCCGAACCGTACCGCTTGAGCCGTGATGTACGCGGTAGGGACATCCGGTGGCGTTCGGTGGTGCTCTTGCAGCGGTCGGCCGTCGCGTTCGATATGCGTTCTCCGGCCGGGGACGCGGCGACCCTCTTTGCCTTGGCGGAAACAATCCCCGGGTTGCCACAGACGCCGCCGAGCCGGCCCCTATTGCGCACGAGCCGCACCGCGGTTGCCGCGTGGCACGACGCACCGTTAACGTACGTGCTGGTCGTTGAGGGGGACGCGGCCGCTTACCGCCGGTTTTTGGCACCGCTCGGCCCGGTGGCCTGAAACCCGAGACCGGAAAAGAAAACGGCGGCCGTCAGGCCGTCGTTGATCCACGGCGGGACCGGATTTTCCACCCTTGCGCCGCTCCATTCCACCCTTGCGCCGCTCCATGGGAGCGTGCGCACGCTCGCCAAAACGTCGTGGTCAATAAAACCTCCGCCCGAACATATCGCCGGTTTGTAGCCGTTCACGCCCCTGCCCGATCTGTCGTTGTGATGAGGAGTCGCAGAGGCTGTTTTTAAAACGCAGAGGTCGCAGAGGGCGCGGAGAAAGAATCGGCGGCCGCAACTCGGCGTTCTCTCGGTCTCTGCGTTCTCTGCGTTTCCGTCCTTTCATTCCGCGTAGCCGTCGCTGGGCCGTTTCAAGCCAAACCCGTTTCAAGCCCCAAAAGGTACCCAGCCGATTCACGCCCGAAGGCGACAGTCCCGCCTCTGCAGGCCTCCCCGCGAGATTTGGGGCCGACCCCCTCAACGATTGCGCGGATCATTACGGCTTCGCCGTTAGACGCGGGCGGCAAATTTCGACTTCCGGCGTCGGGGTGGTTTGCGTCCGGAAACGGGTCCACTTATAATAGCGACCGTTTCGCGTTCGGCATTCGACACGCTCCAGCGATTTTGAGCGCGTCGAGCTTCGCCCGGCGGCATGGCCGTCGTGGCCCCGCCGCGGATGGCGTTCCCTGTTTTCGGGATCGCCTCACCGAATTCGCGATCGCTCCACCAAACAAAAAGTGAGCGTGCGGGACCAAGCGGTGAGGCGGAGCGGGACATTTCGGCGCGGTGATTGCCAGCCGGCGCCGAGGCAGATCATGATGGGCGTGGACGAGAACGACATTAGGTTCGCCGCATTGCACCCGGACGTTCGCCGGTGGGTTTCGGCGGAATCTTGGCGAAAGCGGCGAGGGCTTGTTTCTAGGACCCCTTGAGGAGAGGTCGTCGCTACATGCAATTTCGTTCGATGTTTCTCGTTGGTTCGG
>JAAZNR010000323.1 GCA_012798155.1 Thermogutta sp.
CCGCGAAACGGAACGTATCACTTCCATTTGCACGTCGCCGCCGGAATCTTGCAGCAGACGCCAGGCCGCCGCCGAGGCCTCGTCGCCCGGCGCATCCGACGGCTCTACCTCCGCCAAGAGCCGGGCGGCTTGCAGGCGAACATACGGCGAGCGGTCGCTTGCGGCACGGCGCAGCGCCCCCCTGGCAGCCGGGGGTTACCCGGCGGGACCCGCCGGGGTCGCGGGCGCGCCGGTCGGCGTCGCACCAGCGGGAGCCGCCGGGGCTGCGGGTGCTCCGGGTGCCGCCGGTTGCAGAGCCTGTACCGCCGTACTCAGCGTCCCCAATGCCTGGGGCAGGCGTTGCAGCAAATCGGCATCGGGATCACGTGCCTCCGCCGCATCGTTGAGGGCCTTGGTCACGCCGTCCAGGGCGGTGGCGAGTTTTCCGGCGGCTTGTTCGACGGGCTGTCCGCTTACGGCGTTCCGCACGGTGCGCAAGCCGGTCTGAGCCGAGTACACGTACGAGGCGATTCGCCGCGAGGACAGTTTATTAGCGCCTCCCGTCAGCGAGGCCTGGATATCCGCCACGCACAAATCGAGCACCATCTTGCCCAGCACTTGCGCCACGGCGGCGAAATCCAGCCCCTGGGCGGAGGCCAAATCCAGTCCGCCCAAGGCCTGAGCGGCGGCCAGGCGAACGCGAACCGGTTCCGCCGCGTCGCCCGCCATGTCGGCCAGGGCCTGCACGACTTGCGTATTGGCGCCCAAGGCCCGCATCCCGCCCAAGACGTTGATCGCCCGCGCACGGAACCAGGACTGGACGTCGGCATCGCGTCCCGCCGGCGGATTCTTCTCCTGCGCCATGGTCAACAACAGGGGGAGCACCTGCGAGTTCAGTACGTTCCCATCGGCAATGCCGATCACGCAGTGACGCTCCAGCCCGACCAAGGCGGCCAATTTGACGCCGTCGCTCTGCTCCGCGTCCGTGAGTGCCTCGAGGATGACGGCCAGAGCCGCGACGCACGGGACGGGGGGCTGGCTGCTTCCGACCCCTCGCTCGCGATCATTCAGCTCTCCGATGGCCAGCATCGCGCTTGCTTGAACCGCCGGATCGAGTTGATCGTTCTTGACGTAATCGGTCAACGTCTGGAGGGCGAGCTGGACCAGCAGATCGTGAGGCGGCCCGCCGCCCCGGCCCATATTGCCCAACTCCGAGTTGGTCAATTGCGTCCGCAATTGCTGCAACTTGGAGCGGTTGGCGGCCTGCGTCCAACTGGGAAGATAATAGTTGACGTAATAGTCGCGGAACACCTGCTGTCCATTGGCGACCGCGTTGAAGTTGCCCTCGCGGAGCATCCTTTGCACGTTCTGGCGCTGGGCCGCCAAGGAATCATCCACCGACAGTTCGAGGTAATTCGGGATTTGCGGGGGAACGGGCTTCGGCTCCGGGACTTCCGGCGTGGTACCGGGCAAAGGGGGAAGCCCGGGGATGTTCGGCACGCCGCCCGGCGCCGGTTCGCCCAAACCCGGCGGCGGCCCCGGCGGTTGTGCTTCGACAAACCCCCAGGTCCAAAGTACGGCCGCCAAGGCCGCGGCCCCGATCGGCAAAACCGTGACGCCGCGACGAGCCGGGAAGATTGCGCGCACCAGATATAGCATGTTCTTCATTTCCGCTGGCAAACGGACCGACGAAAGGGGACGAGAAACCACCTTTTAGGCTACTCTCGATGCAATCGGCGTGTCAAGCTGAACGCTAAGCGCTGAACGTGTACACGGTGAGCCGTTTGCGCCGGCCGGCGGCGTCATGGGACAAAGCAACCAACGCGAGCCGCCAGGGTAAGCCGGCGGTGGAGGCGCTGCGAAGCCGGGCGACTGGGGGCTGCGCTCCGCTCCGACCCCAGCCACCCTACCCAAGCGCCATTGCCGTCTGGGCACTGCGCTCCGGCCCCAGCCACGCGGCCGCAGAATCACGCGGCGCAATTTTGAGCCGCCAGGGTAAGCCGG
>JAAZNR010000324.1 GCA_012798155.1 Thermogutta sp.
CGACCGCGCGCTATCGGCCCTGGAGGCTTATATCCTTCGGCAAGGCGCCATGGAAGGACTTCGAACCCGCTACGGTACCGACAGAACCTTCGTGGCGCCCATCGCGACCAACTTGGCTCTGGCGGGTTTGATCGACTGGCGTCAGGTGCCCCCTTTGCCGTTCGAATTGGCGGCCTTTCCGCAGGGTTTGTATCGTTTTCTGCGTTTGCCCGTGGTGAGTTACGCGATTCCCGCCCTGGTGGCCGTGGGGCAGGTCCGTTTTCACTTCGCTCCGACGGCTGTGCCTCCCTGGCGCATGGCACGTCGAGCCGTGCGCGATAGCACGCTCGGGGTCGTGCGAAAAATGCAACCGGAAAGCGGCGGGTTCCTGGAGGCCGTCCCGCTTACCGCCTTCGTCGTCATGTCTCTCTGCGGGATGGGCAGGACGGAAGACGTCATCGTGGCCCGCGGAGTCGAGTTTCTCCTCCGCCTGCAAAGGGACGGCGGGGCCTGGCCCGTGGATTCCGATCTCGCGGTCTGGACGACCACCTTGGCCGCAAACGCCTTGCTCGCCTCCGGCGTTTCCCAAGTGTCCCGGCTCGTATCTTGGGAATGGTTGCTCGCATCCCAACATCGTGAGCGTCACCCATTTACGGGTGCGGCGCCGGGCGGTTGGGCGTGGACCGACCTGCCGGGCGGCGTACCGGACGCCGACGATACCGCCGGCGCCCTGTTGGCGTTGGCCGGCATCGGGGAAGAGGCATCGCACGCCCGGCGCACGGAGATATTCCAGGCGGCACGGCACGGCCTGCAATGGCTCCTCGATCTTCAAAACCGCGACGGCGGTTGGCCCACCTTCTGCCGCGGTTGGGGCCGACTCCCCTTTGATCGTAGCGGCGTCGATCTGACGGCCCACGCCGTTCGGGCCTTGATGGCATGGAAGAAAGCGGTTTCTCGAACCGACATCCCGGCTTCCTCCGCCGAGCTTGACTGCGGGTCGACAATCCAACAACTGCCGCGAGGGATGGAGCGGGCGATTGCACGGGGCTTGGCCTTTCTGCGGAAAAGGCAACGGGGCGACGGTTCCTGGTTACCTTTGTGGTTCGGAAACGAATGGGCGGAAAACGAAGAGAATCCCATCTACGGTACGGCGCGGACCATTTTGGCCTTCAGCGCCGCCGGCCTGAACATGGACCCTTGCGTCCCGCGCGCCGTGGAATGGCTCAAGCGACGCCAATCCCCGGATGGGACATGGCACGCCTTCAGCCTTCACACTCCGCAAGAACAAGACCAAGACGTACCGCCTTGCCACGGAATCGAAGAGACGGCTCTGGCGCTGTCGGCCCTTTCCGAGTATTGCGACGGGCCGGACGAGTCGCGTGCATACGACCGCGGACTTGCGGCCCTGGCCTCGGCCGTGCGCGAAGGCAGGCATCGCACGGCATCGCCGATCGGTTTGTATTTCGCCCGCCTATGGTATTATGAACGGATGTATCCAATCGTCTTCGCCTTGGAAGCGGTCGGTCGGGCGCTCCGCCGCAGGGGGATACTGCCGCCGCTTCCGGATCACGATCGTTGGAGCGACTTGTCGGCCTGATCCGAACCCGCAGCCGGGCGGGCCGGCTCCCGACTCCCTCCAATCAACCAGCCGGCCTATGGAAACTCCGCCGTGAACGACTCCCCCTCACCCATTCCAGCTCCTTCGCGCGGCAAGCAAGCCGAATTGCGCGGCGCTCCGCCGCACGTGGGTTATAAGCGGATACCCGGCGAGCGATCCGTCAGGGACCGAATCCGGCAGGAGGCGGAAGGGCGGGCATCGGGGTTCGACGAAGAAAAGCATATCGGCAGGCCGCTCATCGAGCGATTCGCGCGGGAATTGCTCTTGGAGCTGGGCTTGAGCCACGAGTACGTCGGCTGGACCATGGTGGCCGTCGGCTCGGCCCTGTGGCGACCTCAAGTCATCCGGATACCGTACGATCGGCGTCTCTTGCTGCTGCCGCACTGCATGAGGGCCGCGGACGCCTGCCCGGCGGAATACACGCCCGAGGGCTTGAACTGCGTCAATTGCGGCGCTTGCCGATTGGGTTACCTCCGGACGCAGGCCGAGTCGCTCGGGTATCAGGTGATGATCGCGGAAGGCTCGCCCATCGTGATGAAATGGATTCTGTCGGGCCGCGCCGAAGCCATTTTAGGCGTGGCTTGTCTCAACGTATTGGAGCGATCCTTGGAAAAGATTCTGATGGCGGGCGTGCCTTCCTTGGCCGTACCGCTGTTGACGGATTCTTGTCACGACTCGGTCGGCGAGGAAGATTGCATTCTGGAGATGATCCGCACGCCCTACTTACCGGGAACCGCGGGACGGCGGAGTTATCTTCCGCTGATGCGGGCGGCAACGTCTCTCTTTGAGGCCGCCGAACTGGAAGCCTTGGCCCCGCGTCTCTTCCCCGGCGGCTCTCCCGCCCCCGAACACGACGGCGATTTCGTATTGAGCAACGCCGTGGAAGTGACGGAGGCCGTCGCCTATGAATATCTCATGGGCGGTGGGAAGTACTATCGGCCGTTTCTTACGCTCGCGGCTTACGACGCCGTCCGGGGCGGCTCCGCCGCACGGGCCGAACAACTTCCGCCGCCTTCGCTGCCGCGTCCGGTGAAGCAAGCGGCACTGGCCGTCGAAGTCTTCCATAAAGCCTCGCTGATTCACGACGACATCGAAGACGGTGACTCCTATCGCTACGGACGTCCCGCCCTTCACGCCCAATGGGGAGTGCCGTTCGCCCTCAACGTGGGAGACTTTCTGGTGGGTTTGGGATACCGGCTCCTCGCCGACTTGCGATCAGGCACCGACGACCGCCTGGCCGCGGAATTGACGCAACGCTTTTCCGCCGCCCACTTGCGGCTCTCCGCCGGGCAAGGGGCCGAGTTGTGGCTGCAAAGGCACGCCGGGGAGCGAATCGCCGTCCCCGACGTCTTGCGGATCTATGCCCTCAAGACGGCACCGGCTTTCGAGGCGGCCGTATCCGCAGGCGTCAAGTTGGCGGGCGGTGATAATGCCTGGGACGGACCGCTTCACCGCTTCGCCCGATATCTGGGAATCGCCTTCCAAATCCAAAACGACCTCGATGATTGGTCCTGGCAGAACGAAAACAAGCAACGAATCGGCGGGGATTTGCTGGCAGATCGCCCTACGGTGATCCAGGCCATGGCGTCCCATGTCATGCGGCGCTCTTGGCCGGCGATCATTTCCGAGATCGGCGAGGATTGCGTCGGGAAGGAGATCGTGTGGGTTCAACGCGTGCGATCGCACCTGGAGAGCGCCGGAGTCTTTGCCGCGGTGCGTCGATTGATGACCCGGAACATCGAGCGGGCACGGGACGAGGCCGAGAGTATCCCCTTTGCTGAATTGACCTATCTTTTGATTTATCTCACGGACTCGCTTTTTGCTCAACGCATCGCTTTGGACGAAACGTCGCCGGCCGACTTGTCGTGAGCCGGTCCGCGACGTAGCGCGTTTCGCGGGTGAACCAACGCGGAGCGACCATCGGTCAGCGTCGATCGTAACCCATGGATGAACGGCCGCTTCCGCCATTTTCGCATTCGGCGAACGCGACGAGATCGAAACGGGTGAATCGCACGCCGGGTGGGGACGCCGACGGTGGCGAAAAGGAGAAGCCGACCCATGTCGTTCGCCGTGGAATTCGCCGTGCGATTGATGGCGGCCGCGCCGCGGATCCCCCAGGAACGCAAAGCCAAGCACGCGGAGTGGTTGCTCGCTCAACGGGCGGCAGGCGGCGGATTCCGCGGCCGGAGCGACCTGCCCGATCTCTATTACACGGCCTTCGGCGTCCGCTGTGCCCTGTTGCTGGATTGTCTCGACGCAGCCTTCCTGGCGGAGATGCTGCCGTTCTTGCGGCGGGAGTCGCGCGGCCCCCTCGCCACGGCGGACCTGGCATCCTATCTCACGATCGCATTCACGGCGGAGTTCTTTGCCGGCGTTTCCATCGACGATCGATCGCCGGAAGAACGTGCGGAATGGGCGGCCTCTCTCCTCATGCCGTATCGTCGCCCGGACGGCGGTTGGGCCAAATCTCCCAACTCGGCCCTCAGCAGCACCTACCATACGTTCCTGGCCCTGGAATGTCTCGAACTGGCGGACATTGCCGTCCCCGAACCGCGGCAGATCGCCGCGATGATACGTGGCCGGCAGGCCTCGGACGGCGGCTTCGTCGATTTGCCGTTCTTGCGGGAAGGCGGCACGAATCCCACAGCGGCCGCCTTGGCCGTCTTGTACGACCTCGACGCGCTGAGCGACCGGACTCGCCAAGAAGCGTGCGGCTTTTTGCACAGCATGCAGCGCGGAGACGGCGGATTCGCGGCGAGCGGCCGGGCGCCTTGCTCGGATCTGCTCAGTACCTTTACCGCCCTCGTAAGCCTCGATTTCTTGGACGCCCTCGACGGCTCCACGGCGGCCGCCGCCCAACGGTACGTTTCCGGATTGGAGCATCTCGAGGGCGGATTCCGAGGAGTGACGCTGGACGATCAGCGGGACGCGGAATACACCTTTTACGGCCTTGCCGCAACGGCCTGGCTGCGGCGCTGAGAGATTTCCAGTAGCCGAGGCGGGGTTCGAACCCGCACGGGGATAACTCCCCACAGGATTTTAAGTCCTGTGCGTCTGCCTATTCCGCCACTCGGCCTCGCCCGGGAAAAGTCCGCTTGATATGCGGGCTTCTCCCCAGGCCGATCAGGTTCTCCCGTTTCAGCATGCCCGCTGCTGCCGGGTTCGAAAGCCGTCAAACACAGCCCCAGAGATCACGGACACGTTAGTTTTACTGCGCAGAGCCACCGAAACCGGCTTACCGATCTTACGCAGACTCACAAATCTGCATACCCCAGTTTGCCCAACTTGTCATTCTGCGTCGTAAAATTAGTTCGATTCCTCCCGCTTCCCAGCCGGCGCCTCCCGCGTCCCATCCGGCGCCGTATGGTTGACGGCCAGGATTCGATTGATGGCGTTGAGAAAGGCCTTGGCGCTGGCCTCCAGGCTGTCCGTGGAGACGCCTCTCCCGCGGTACAGCTTGCCGTCGTGTTCCAGTTGCACTTGGACCTCGCCCTGGGCGTCTTTCCCTACCGTCAGGCTGTGAACGCGAAAGTCTCGGCAAACGGCGGACAAGCCGGTGAGCTGCTCGATCGCCAAAAACACCGCATCGACGGGGCCGTCCCCGGCTTGCAATTGCGTGCGGCAGACCTCGCCGTCGGAGCGACGCAGGGCCAAGGATACGGTGGGGCGTTTTCCCGTTCCCACCTCGATTTCATAGGACTCCAAGGTAAACCTATCCTCGACCACGCGAAATTGCTGTTCGATCAGGGCTGCAAGGTCGGCGTCGTAAATCTCTTTCTTCTTGTCGGCCAGGGCCTTGAAGTCGTGAAACACCCGGCTGAGCTGTTCCGGCGTCAGGTCGTATCCCAGGTCTCGCGCCCGGGCCGCCAATGCCGCCCGCCCGCTGTGCTTTCCCAGAACGAGGTCGCTGCGCGAGAAGCCCACGTCCTCCGGCTGCATGATCTCGTACGTGGCACGCTCTTTCAAGATGCCGTCTTGGTGAATCCCCGCCTCGTGAGCGAAAGCGTTCTGTCCCACGATGGCCTTATTGCGCTGGACGACCATCCCCGTGATGCCCGACACCAGCCTGCTGGTCGGCACCAGTCGCCGGGTCACGATCCCGGTCTCCGCATGGAACACGTCCTGCCGCACACGGAGGGCCATCACGACCTCTTCCAGGGCACAGTTGCCGGCCCTTTCGCCGATTCCATTGATGGTACATTCGATCTGCCCGGCGCCGGCCTGAACGGCGGCCAGACTATTGGCGACCGCCATCCCCAGGTCGTCGTGGCAATGCACGCTGATGACCGCCTTTTCGATATTGGGAACCCGCTCGCGAAGCGTCGCTATCACGCGATGCATCTGCTCCGGCGTGGCGTAGCCCACCGTGTCCGGGATATTGACGGTGGTGGCGCCGGCGTCGATGGCCGCCTCGACCACTTGGCACAGAAAATCGATTTCCGTGCGTGCGGCGTCTTCCGGAGAAAACTCGACGTTGGAGCAATAGCCCGCCGCTCGTTTCACCGC